>NZ_KV836176.1:0-58628 GCF_001838255.1 Corynebacterium sp. HMSC073B01
TCATAAACTCGCACAGTTTCACATTTGCAGCCCGCATTCATGGGTTAATCAACAAACTTGGCGGCAGCCAACAGCAGATACACGTCCGATACCGCCACAACTAGCCCCCGCCACCCCGACTACGCCTTATCCAGCCACTCCTGAGCGACCAACTCAGGGCTGGCGCCACCAGCCACAGCCCGGGTCATCAGCTTTAAGTCCTCAGTGCTCAGCGAACCCGCTATCTCATTGAGCACGCGGACTCGATCATCTCGGTCCAGCGCTGGCTTGACGTAGAAAGGCACAAGCCATTGCGGCAAGTCAGCCCCAGCATTGTCAGCTGACAGATCCGCGCAGCCCTGTGCCATGCCCGCGTCGGTGGCCATTACTTCGCCCGGCAGCGACCGCGAAAATGCGTCGTACACGCGGTCGCGCCACTCTCCGCTGAACTGCTTGTCCGGGGTGGAGTCGTCGGCGTATTCCTCCGCCAGTGAAGCCGCCGACGCAGGGTCGCTCAGGCCGAGTAGCTCACCTGTGCATCCGAAGGAGACCAGGACCGCTTCATTGCGTACGGCCCGCAACCGGTCGTCAGCATTGCGAATGCCGACGACCTCCGCTTGCCGCCCTATTCTCTCGAAGCTTTGCGCATACACGTACGCAAGAGCTGCTTGCTCAGGGTTGCGTAGGTCTGCCCCGACAGTCACTACCGCCTCCTGCTCGGGAGGAACGGGCATCTGCGGATCCAAATCAGAACATGCGGCAAGACCGAACCCCGTCGCCCCAGTGACCAATGCCAGGGCGGTAAAAGTGCACGCAGTAGCCGTGGAGCTACCCTTGCACCCCATTGAGCGGATGCGAAAGTGGAACCCGGCGTTCGCACGTCTAAAATCAATCATCGACACCAGCGTAACCTACGAACGGATTGTGAGGTCACCCAGAATGGGCGAAGAGAAAAGCCGCAACATCAGCGCTTCGGCGAAGGCTCGCAATCCGCGAACTAGCTCGGCCAGTCAAAGCCAAAAACCGTCGGCCACAGCAAAACCCGGTAAAACCGCTCGGGCGACGAATGCGGCTAAATCCGCAGCGAAGTCGGCTGTCTCGAAGGTGACGCGCACCAACGGCTCGTCGTCAAGCACAGGAACAGGACAGTCGAGGGCGGTGCGCGATGCCCTGCGCGATTGCGGCGTCTACATCGGCGGCAAGCGTTTGCCCGGCACCTACGACCACTTCTCCGGGCTGTCCGAGGTACGGAATTTTGGCGAGGGCTTCACGTGGCTATCGTTGTCGCGCCCCAACGCGACACAGATGGACGCCATCGCCGAGCTTTACGGGCTGGATGAGCTGACGGTGGAGGACGCACTGACTAACCGCCAGCGTCCCAAGATTGAGATCCACGATGATCACGTGGTTTTTGTAATTCGCTCGATTCATTACTCCCCGGAAGGTCTCGCGGATGACGAAAATGAGATCATTCGCTCCGGCCAGCTGATGATTGTCATCGGCCCGGAGTACGTCATCACCATTCGCATGGGCATGCCGAGCTCGGATATGCAGCGCATTAGCGCACGCGTGGAGAACACCACCGACGCCATCGACTACGGCCCCGCGGGCGTGCTGTGGGCGCTGACGGACAACCTCGTCGACGCGTACCTGCGCATCGCGATGCAGCTGGAAGATCGCGTGGAGATTATGGAAGACGAAGTCTTCGAGCCGAACTTGGATTCGGATATTGAGGACATTTACATCCTCAAACGAGAGATTCTGGAGATGCGCCACGCGATCGATCCGCTGACACCGGCGCTGCGCTCCCTGATGAATCTGCGGGAAGACATCATGCCTAAGGACGTCAGCCGTTACCTTTCCGATGTTCTCGACCACCAGCTCGCCGCCGCGGACCTCGTCTCCGGACTCGACGAACGACTCTCCGCCCTCATCGACGCCGCCGCCGTGAAAATCCAGCTGCAGCAGAACCAGGATATGCGTACCATCTCGGCGTACGCGGCTATTCTCGCCGTCCCGACCGCCCTGGCCGGCATCTACGGCATGAACTTTGACCACATGCCCGAGCTGCACTGGGAGTACGGCTACTTCATCGTCCTCGCCATCATGTTCGCCATCGTGGCGTTTTTGGTGTGGGTCCTGCGCCGCAACAAGTGGCTATAGGCTCTGCTTCTGGCAGGCATCGCTTTACGACGGATACAGCAACCTACCCACGGTTCCCACCGAGCGCCCGCTGCGCCAACAGGTCACGGGCCCGCTCAGCATTGCGGGGATTGCACAGGACATCGTAGCGACGGGCAACAATCTCCGTAGTGCTCGAGAAATCCCGCTTGCCGTTTTGCATTGCGTACGGAACTGCGGCCAGCACGATGCCGAAGATGGCGCCCATACCGAGGCCAACAATCAGCGGGCTCACCCAATCGTCCTGGAAAAGCCCCAGAATCAGGCCGAAGAACAGGCCCATCCACAGCCCGTACAGCGCGCCGCCGCCGAGCACCTTCGGCCAAGTCAGCCTGCCGACCACGCGCTCCACCTGCATCAGGTCAACACCGACGATGGTGAGGTCGGAAACCGGGAACTCATCGCGATCACTGAGCGAATCCACCGCCGCCTGCGCGTCGGAGTAGTTGGTGAAACTGCCCACCGGCCACCCCTCGGGCACCTGGCGCTGAGGCAACCGGGACTTCATACTCTGTTCCCGGCCGCTCCCCCAACCGCTGCCCGCTTCCCCATTTGCCATCGGTACTCTCACCGTTCCCTTGCAGTTGTTGTCACAGTAAAAGGTGACTCAGTTGCTAAAAATATTGCTAAAACTATCGCCAAAAGGCGTTCTATCAAGGACAACGTCAGACGATTGGCAATTGTTCCACCGACTGGTCCGCCGCCCATTCCACCGCCACCGCTCTTGCCGGAAGGGTTGGTCGCTGTGACCGTCGTAAAGCGGCAAACTACTGATTTCGTCAGTAGTTCTTTGTCTTGCGGGGTCTCACGATAAGATTCACTACATAATGTCTACGATTACTGAAGCTGAAGTTCGCACCGCCCTGGCGCAGGTCGAAGATCCTGAGGTACGTCGCCCGATTACCGAGATTGGCATGGTCAAGTCCATCTCGGTGGCGGACAACAATGACGTGGCCGTGGAGATTTACCTCACCATCGCCGGTTGCCCCATGAAAAACACCATCATCGAGCGCACCGAAGAGGCGCTGAACGGTATCGAGGGCGTTGGCAACGTCACCGTCACCACCGATGTGATGAATGACGAGCAGCGCCGCGAGTTCCGCAACGCCGTCCGCGGCACCGCCTCCGAGCCGGTGATCCCATTCGCCCAGCCGGACTCCCGCACCCGCGTGTTCGCCGTCGCCTCCGGTAAGGGTGGCGTCGGTAAGTCCTCCGTGACCGTGAACCTCGCCGCCGCGCTGGCCGCGAAGGGTCTGTCTGTCGGTGTCCTCGATGCCGACGTCTACGGACACTCCATCCCACACATGATGGGCTCCGAGGAAAAGCCACACCAGGTCGACGACATGATCATGCCTCCGCAAGCGCACGGCGTGTCACTGATTTCTATCGGACACTTCGTCGACGACAACGCACCGGTTGTCTGGCGTGGGCCAATGCTGCACCGCGCTATCCAGCAGTTCCTCGCGGACGTGTTCTGGGGCGACCTGGACGTCCTGCTTTTCGACTTGCCCCCGGGAACCGGCGACATCGCCATCTCCGTGGCGCAGCTCGTGCCGAACGCTGAGCTGCTGATTGTTACTACCCCGCAGATGGCCGCCGCCGAGGTCGCAGAGCGCGCCGGCACCATTTCGCTGCAGACCCGCCAGCGCATCGCCGGTGTCATCGAGAACATGAGCTGGATGGAGATGCCGGACGGCTCCAAGATGGAGGTCTTCGGCGCAGGTGGCGGCGAGACCGTTGCCCGTCGTCTTACCCAGATCACCGGCGGAAAGGTCGAGCTGCTCGGCCAGGTGCCGCTGGACACAGAGCTACGCGAAGGCGGCGACAAGGGCACCCCGATTGTCCTGTCCAAGCCGGATTCGGGCGCGGGCGAGGCCCTGAACGCTATCGCTGACAAGCTGGTTGTTCGTCGCGAGTCGCTCGCAGGCAAGTCGCTCGGCTTGGGCGTAACTCCGAAGTAGGCCTTCGCTTTACGACGATCACAGCGACGCCCCCTCCCCGGTATTTTCGGTGCCGGGAAGGGGGCGTCTGCTTTTGCGGCTGCGGTGTCTGGGGCGTATGTGTTGTGGGCGCTTTCGGTGGTGCATCCATCAAAGCGGCTGCGTGCACTTACTGACTAGGTTTATGACACTTTCGTGGCAAAATTTGTGCTCAAAGTGTCATAAACCTAGTCAGTAACTTGCGGTCGGGAACGGTTTGCAACCTCTATAGGTTGTCGTCGTCGACCCAGGCCTGCACCCCACGGGGCTGCTGAGGTTGTTGCGGCTGCTGTGGTGTTTGCTGTGCTTGCTGTTGGCGGGCCTGGGCAACTGGATCCTGCCACGTCCCCGGCTGCGGGAGCGGCTGCTGCGACGGAGCCGGCTGCACTGGCTGGTTCGTATTGGACTGCTGGTACTGCTGACCCGCAGGCCCGGCCGCTCCTGCAGCTCCGGCTGCACCAGTTCCGCCACCACCCGCTGCGGGCTTACCGGAGAGCATGTCCAGGTAGGTGTCATCGCCGTCGAAAAGCGTCCTGGTGATGGCGGTCTTCGGGTTGAGACGACGGAGATCGTTGAGCTCCTGCAGCGGCTTGCGAAGATCGTCGAAGTCTTCGCCGAACTCGTCCGAGAGGTTATCGCGTGCGTCATTGATTGCGGTGCGCGCAGCCAAGAGCAATGCGCGGACGTCCTCAATTACCTTCGGCAACCGCTCAGGTCCGATGAGAATTAGTCCGAGGATAAAGAGGACAAGAATCTCGCCCCAGCCAACATTAGAAAACACGTTATACCACCTTAGTTACAGTGCACCTCGCATGCAGCATTGCGTGGCCAAATCCACCAAATCTGCTAAATCCGCAGAAACCAGCGCCCCCTACTCCGGCGTGATCTTCGCCTCCAGCTCGGCTCCGTGGCGAACGATCTTCAATACCGCCTCATTACCAGCGCCAACAGTCCACAGCGCCACCGTGAGCTCATCTGCGGACGATACCGCGCGGTCTCCCACAGCCGTAATCACATCGCCTTCCTGCAGGCCTTCCCGGTCGGCAACGCCTCCCGGCAGGATGCTGGCAATCTCGGCACCAGTCAGTGCGCCATTGGAAACCGTGCGCGCTGTCACGCCAATCCCCGGATGAACCGGCTGCTCACCGGCGATGAGCTGCTCCGCGATGGCAACGGCTGAATTGATTGGAATCGCAAAGCCCAACCCCTGTGAGCCACCCGAACTACTGAAAATCACCGTATTAATACCGATAATGGCACCGCGGATATCCACCAGTGGACCACCCGAGTTACCCGGGTTGATGGAGGCATCGGTCTGAATCGCATCGGCGTAACCGTCCGTGTCGGTCCCCTCAGCAGCCAGGCGCACCGGGCGATTGAGCGCCGAGACAATGCCCGAGGTCACCGTGCCGCCAAGCCCCTGCGGCGAGCCCATCGCAATCACTGTGTCACCGACCGCAACCGCGTTGGAATCACCAAGCTGCGCCACAGTCAGCCCCGCAACATCTTCGACCTTAATCACAGCGAGGTCGGTCTTCGGGTCGCGGCCAATAATCTTGGCCGGCACTTCCTTCAGCTTTCCGCCGTCCCAAAACGTTACGGAGACCTGCATATCCTGCCGGTCCGCCACCGCCGAAACGACGTGGTTATTCGTCAAAATATGACCGTCACCATCAATGACAAACCCCGAGCCCACGCCCGAGACCTCACCGGCACTGACCGCAATCGACACCACCGCGGGACGAAGAGCCTCCGCCACCTTGCCGATTTCAGTCAAATCACCGTTGCCCGGCCGCCCCTCGATCTGCTGCAGCTCCACACGCTGGTAGTCCGAGCGGAAAGACTTGCCAGCCCAACCGCCAACAAAGCCGCCAACACCGCCAATGAGCAGCACCACGGCCGACGATGCCGCAATCACACGCCACGGCACCTCGCGGCCAAAAATCACTTCCCGCGCGCTGACGCGGGGAGCCGTCTTCGGGCGAGGCTTCTTTTTCGCTTCGGGTTTGCGGGCTGGACGCCCCGTCGTCATGCGTGACGACGAATCCTGCCACGGCGAATACTCTTGGGCGGTCGCACTGGTGTCGTCGTCAAGCTTCTGCCCTGGAGCACGCTGTAACCCGCCAGTTGCGGCGGCACGATCGGAGTCCGGGGCGAACGCGGAATCATCGAAAGAGCGATGTTTGCCCACTAGTGACTACCACCTTTACGAAAACCGCGAACGATCTGCTCCAACGCGGCACTCAGCGACTCCGGCGGACGGTGCGTGAGATGCCGCGCCGACCGATGGGGCTCTGAGTCCTCGCAACTGCCTGCGAAATCAGCAATACGAGCGCGCAGCTCAGCTGGAATGTGCAAGGGCGCACTATCACGCAGACGCTTGGCTGCCTGCCGCTGCTTCGCGACCTCCCGGCGACACTCCGGGCATGCCATCAGGTGCGCCTGCGCACGACGCTCAGCTACGACCGACAACTCGCCGTCAACAAAAGCGGCAATCGCCTCGGTGCCGAGATGCTCCGTTGACAAAAAACGCTTGTCATCGCCCTGCTGAATCACAGACTGCAGCACCTCCAGAAATCGCACCTATTTAACTAGCCCCACAATAGCCGCTCCCGCGGATTGAGTGCGGGAAATCTAGCCTGCGGTGACCGACTCCGGCAGCTCCTGTCGTTCCTTCTCCAGGCGCTCCAACGTCGCCCGCAAGCTGGAACGTGCCCGGTGAATACGCGAACGCACAGTGCCCATCTTGAGCCCAAGGGTGCTGGCAATTTCCTCGTAGGTCAGCCCCACCACATCACAGAGGACAACCACCGCGCGATAGTCCGGCTGCAGCTCAGCCAGCGCGATTTCCAAATCCGGGTCGAGCATCGCGTCATCGACGGCCTGCTCCGGGGTCTTCAGCGTACCCGGGACGCGGTCGTAGTTCTCCGGCAACGCCTCCATCCGGATGACCTGCCGATGCCGGACCATATCCAAAAACAGGTTAGTGGTAATCCGATGCAGCCAGCCTTCAAAAGTGCCGGGACGGTATGACTTCAGCGAGCGGAACACACGCATGAATGTCTCCTGCGTCAGGTCTTCCGCGTCCTGCTGGTTACCAGTCAACCGATATGCGAGCCCATAAACACTATCCGCGTGGGCCTGGACCAGCTCCGACCACGACGGCATCTCCCCCACACCTGCGTCAAAAGCCGCGGTGCCGGACAGTTGCTCAGTTACGTCAGCGGACGCGGCGTCCTCGCGGCTGGCGCCTACGCTGACTCGTTCGGACTTGACTCGTTCGGGCATGAGGTTCAGTGTTCCTTACCAACCTTAGGTTTGTAGTGACCTTACCCTGAAAATAGTTTGAGAGTCCAGACAAACTTGAGGCTTGTTTACCCACCTAGTCCGGCACTGACCGGCGCGCCCCGCTGCCCTGCCCGAAGTTTTTTCCTACGCTATAGAACGTGTCCGAAACGAGTTCTTCTGCTACCCCGCTATCCGCACGTGACGCTATTGCACAGCACGTCAACAACACGACCGTAGTCTCCGAGGCCCTTGAAAGCGCCCGAGAGAGCGCTCGCGAATACGGAGTTGCCGTCCCCGATACGATGACCGGCGCCGCTTTGACCTCGCTCATGGCTCTGACCAGTGCCCGCCGCGACGGTCACCCCGCCGCTGTCATCGCATCGCCTGCGGCAGGCGTAGTCGGTTTGCACCTGGCCGCCGGCCTCGGCGATGACGGCGTTCTCACCTGCATCGACCCGGAGCTCGAGCACCAGTCTCTGGCAAAGTCCGCTTTCCGAGCCGCAGGCATCCGCCCCAACCGACAGCGCTTCCTGCCTTCGCAGCCGCTGGAGGTCATGGATCGACTGGCCGCCGACTCCTACGACTTGGTCTACTTGGACGTCGCCCCGGCGATCCTCCGCGCCGCCCAGGAAAAGGCCTGGCCGCTGCTTCGCTCCGGTGGCGCGCTCGTCCTGACCGGCGCGCTCCTCGACGGCACTGTCGCTGACTCGTCACGCACTGACCGTGACACCGTCGCTGCCCGCGAAGCCGACGAATATATGCTCCAGCTTGACGACGCTTACGTGATGCGCCTACCTCTAGCAGCTGGCACCACTGTGCTGGTGAAGAAGTAGTTTTCTACTGTTGGCCGGCCGGCTAGCGGCAGCGGTGGGCCACTGCGACTTACTGACTGCGTTTATGACAAAAATGGCCCGAAAAATGGCTTGAAAGTGTCATAAACTCACACAGTTTCACATTTGCAGCCCATGCCCGTATTCACATGCGCACCCCATATTCACAGGTGCAGCCCGCAACTTTTAGGGCTGCCAGTTTTGGGGCTAGGTAGCAACTAGGTAGCAAAAAGGGTTAAAGGCAAAAGGCACGTACCCCACGGTACGTGCCTTTTCAGCCGGTCGGACTCAGACAGTCTAGATAACCTGGTTCTTACCAACGGCCACAACGCCACCAGCGCTGACCTTGAAGCGCTCTGCGTCCTTCTCCGGATCGACACCGATAATGGCGCCGTCGGAAACTACAACGTTCTTGTCCAAAATCGCATGGCGAACCACTGCTCCGCGGCCGACGCGAACGCCTGGGAAGAGAACCGAGCCCTCCACCGTCGCGCCATCCTCGACCACAACGTTGGTGCTAATCACCGAGTTGCGGACCGTACCACCGGAGACAATCGAACCAGCACCGACCATCGAAGCCTGAGCAATACCGCCCTGGACAAACTTGGCCGGAGGCAGGTTCTCCTCTGAGAAGGTGTGGATTGGCCACTTCTTGTTGTAGAGGTTAAACACCGGGTGGACGGAAATCAGGTCCATGTTGGCCTCGTAGAAGGCATCGATGGTACCGACATCACGCCAGTAGCCCTTGTCACGTTCGGTCTCACCCGGAACGTAGCTGTCCTTGAAGTCCCAGACGAAAGCTTCGCCCTCCTCTACCAGCATCGGAATAATGTTTCCGCCCATATCATGGTCGGAGTTTTCATCTTCCGAGTCACGCTTAATAGCGTCGATAAGCGCGGAGGTAGTGAAGATGTAGTTACCCATCGACGCGAACGTCGAGTTCGGGTCATCCGGGGTGCCGGGCGGATCAGCCGGCTTCTCCAGGAACTCGGTGATTCGGTTGTTGTCATCGGCATCGATGACACCGAATGCGCTGGCCTCAGAACGCGGGACGCGGATACCAGCGACCGTCACGCCAGCGCCAGACTCGATGTGGGCCTCCAGCATCTGCTGCGGATCCATGCGATAGACGTGGTCGGCACCGAAGACGATGACGTACTCCGGATCCTCGTCGTAAACCAAGTTCAGCGACTGCAGAATCGCGTCCGCCGAACCGGTGAACCAGCGCTTACCCAGACGCTGCTGAGCCGGCACCGGGGTGACGTACTGGCCGGTGATGCCAGACAGCTGCCACGCCTGCGAAATGTGACGGTCGAGCGAGTGGGACTTGTACTGGGTCAGCACACAGATCTTCAAGAAACCTGCGTTGACCAGGTTCGACAGCACGAAGTCGATAAGCCGATAGCTACCGCCGAAAGGCACGGCGGGCTTAGCGCGGTCTTCCGTCAGCGGGAAGAGACGCTTGCCTTCGCCACCGGCAAGGACAATGGACAAAACATGTGGTTGACTCCTCACACCAACCAACCTATATGCGATTTACGTTCCTCGCTGCCAGTCTCCCCTCCCCGCTACCCACACCCAGGCATATCAAGCGACGGAAATTGTCAAATCTGGTTACGCTGGAACTATGCGTGTTGCCATGATGACCAAGGAATACCCTCCGGAGATTTACGGCGGAGCAGGTGTTCACGTAACTGAACTGACTCGTTTCATGCGCGGCCTCGACGGCGTTGACGTCGATGTGCACTGCATGGGTGCTCCTCGCGATGAGGCGGATGTATATGTCCACGGCGTTGACCCGGAGTTGAAGGATGCCAACGCCTCGATTAAGACGCTGTCCACGGGGTTGCGCATGGCAAATGCCGCCGCGGCAACCGACATTGATGTCGTCCACTCTCACACGTGGTACTCGGGCCTGGGCGGTCACCTCACTGGTCTGCTCAAGGGCATTCCGCATGTGGCAACCGCGCACTCACTGGAGCCGCACCGCCCATGGAAGCGCGAGCAGCTTGGCGGCGGTTACGACGTTTCCAGCTGGTCCGAGCGCAATGCTATGGAGTACGCAGACGCTGTCATTGCTGTTTCCGCGCGCATGAAGGACGCCATCCTGGATGCCTACCCGCGTATCTCCCCCGACAAGGTCCACGTTGTCCTGAACGGTATCGACACCGAGCTGTGGTACCCGCGCCCGACGTGGGAAGAGTCCAAGGAACAGAACGGCTGGTCTGTCCTGGAGGAGCTCGGCGTTGACCCGTCTCGCCCGATGGTCGCGTTCGTCGGCCGCATCACCCGTCAGAAGGGTGTCGCTCATTTGGTCAAGGCCGCATCGCTTTTCGACGACGGTGTGCAGCTCGTTCTGTGCGCCGGCGCTCCGGACACCCCGGAAATCGCGAAGGAGACTGAGCAGCTCGTCCATGACCTCCAGGAGAAGCGCGATGGCATTTTCTGGGTGCAGGACATGCTGCCGAAGGAGAAGATCCAGGAGATTCTGACGGCCGCGGATTCCTTCGTCTGCCCGTCCATCTACGAGCCGCTGGGCATCGTTAACCTCGAGGCTATGGCCTGTGGCACCGCCGTTGTCGCCTCTGATGTCGGCGGTATTCCGGAGGTTGTCGTCGATGGTGAAACCGGCACTCTGGTTCACTACGACGAGTCCGATCCGGAGGGCTTCGAACGAGGCATCGCTGCCGCTGTCAACAACATGGTCGCCGACCGCGACCGCGCTGCCAAGGTTGGCCAGGCGGGTAAGAAGCGCGCTGAAGATGTGTTTAGCTGGGAGAACATCGCTCAGCAGACCGTCGAGGTCTATAAGTCTTTGATGTAGCTGGCTGTCTGCGAGACGCCACGGATGCGCGGCGAACGGAGTCTCCTCATAAGGCCCATCGCTTCCGAGAAGGAAGCGGTGGGCCTTTTTTAGCCTTTTTACTAACCCCGTTCAGGACATTTACTTATGCCTTTGCCCACTTTCCTAAACCTAATTTAAGTTTTGGCTGAATTTATCATTCCTGGTCAATAGCATACTGAGTATGAGATTCACTAAGAAGGTGGCAGCAGTTGGTGCCGCCATTGCCATAGCGCTAGCGGGTGCAGTACCGCATCAGGCGCTCGCTACAGAAGTAGCCCCATCCCCTAGTACCGCTACCATCACCGAGCGTGGTCCCCTTGGACAGTCCGGTCGCTGGTTTACCGACGGTGACGGCCGTGCTTTCCTCACTCAGGGATCGAACATCGTCTACAAGCACGATCCTTACACCCCAGAGGCCGGAGGCTTTAACGAGGACGATGCTGACTGGCTCGTGCAGCAGGGCTTCGACTCCATGCGAGTCGGCATTATCTGGAAAGCAGTAGAGCCAAAGCCCGGCGAGTACAACGACGAATACCTGGATTCCATTGCCCGCACTATCTCCATGCTCACTGAGCGTGGAATCGCGGTCTTGGTCGATGCCCACCAGGACATGTACAACGAGAAGTTCGAAGGCGAATTTGCCCCGGATTGGGCTGTCATTGACGACGGGGTTCCCAGCCTCTTAAAGGTTGGCTTCCCCGCTAACCAGGCTCTCAATATCGGACTCATTAGGGCATACGACAACTTCCTGAATAACCGCGAAGGGCCAGGCGGCGTTGGGTTGCAGGAGCGTTACGCAGCCATGTGGGGCCATGTCGCCAAACGCCTTGGCGACATGCCGGGACTGATGGGCTACGACATCATAAATGAACCGTGGCCAGGCTCCGCATACCCACTGTGCTATCTGGCTCTCGGCGACTGCGGCCCGGCTAAGGAAAAGCTCGATGAACTGCACCAGAAGGCTGCCAATCAGATTGTCGACAAGGACCCGGACGCTATTGTCCACTACGAGCCCTACTCCATGTGGAACACCGGATTGAACACGAATCCGGCAGCCCCGGAGGTTCCTGAAACCGCTGGTACGGCCCTCAGCTGGCATGTCTACTGCACCACGAATGCCCTGTTCAACACCTACACGGGCTGTGACTTCTTCGATGGTCGTACCTTCGACAATGCGGAAATCGTCTCATCCGGTAACGGCTCGGCCACACTGCTGTCCGAGTTCGGTGCGACCGACGATGCCGATACCCTCAATGGCGTAATTTCGCTTGCCCGCCGCCACATGGTCGGCTGGCAGTACTGGTCCTACTGCGGATGCAACGACCCGACGACGCAGAACCAGAAGGAACAGGGCATGGTCTTCGACCCTACTGTTCCAGGACCTGTAGGTGCCGATGCCTTCAACCGCGACAAGATGACCATCCTCGCCGCTCCACACCTGCGAGCGGTCGCAGGCACCCCGCAAGCTACCGACTGGAACCGCGACACCCGTGTCTACCAGGCCAGCTGGAACAATAACCGCGTCGACGGCACCGGAGTTTTCGCACCTGGTTCCACCAGCGAGCTCGTTGTGCCCTCGATCAACTTCCCGAATGGGTTCACAGTGAATGTCGAAGGCGGTCACGCCACTGTCGCTGCCGATGGCCAGACCGTTCATATCGTCTCCACTGCTGACCAAGTGACAGTCACCATCCAGCCGAAGTAGAACCAACCGCTCGATTCACCAAATCGCGCCCTGTGGATTTTTCCGCAGGGCGTTTTTCTTGCCACGATTTCCTTACCCACAAGCCGATCGGACATCTAACAGACGACCCGCCCCAGCTTGGGCTACAAATATCGCGAATATAATGGCTTCCATGACCACTCACGAGAATTTTCCAACGGTCCGACACACAATTTTCCAAAACTCACTGATGTCCGCACTGCTCGATGGCATCTACGACGGCGAGATGACCATTGGCGAAATCCTTGGTCATGGAAACTTCGGCATCGGTACCTTCGACGGCCTCGATGGCGAAATGGTAATCCTCGACGGGGTCTGCTGGCAGGTGCGTCACGACGGCTCCGCAACCCGGGCCACCATGGATCAGCGCAGCCCCTACACGGTGGTGACCAACTTCGTCCCGCACACGGTGATGGATGCGCCGGAAAACCTGACTCGCAAGGAAATTAGCCCCATCATCGATTCCCTGGTGCCGAGCCAAAACTTTATGTACGCACTGCGGATTACCGGCGAATTTGAGTGGGTGAAGACTCGAACCGTCGTAAAGCAGGAAAAGCCGTACCAGAAGATGGTTGATGCGACGGAAGAAGACGCCTCGGTTGATTTTGAGAACCTGCAGGGCACGATTGCGGGCTTCCGCACGCCGGTCTATGAGAAGGGAATTTCGGTGCCCGGCTGTCACGTGCACTTCCTCGCGGAAGGCGGCACCGGCGGCGGGCATGTGCTGGACTTTAAGCTGCGCTCGGGCACTATCGAACTGTGCCCGGGCACTGACCTGCAGCTTCGCCTTCCGCTAACGGCGGAATTCTCGGATGCTGACCTGGATCCGGAAGACCTGGATGAGCAGATTCACAAAACCGAGGTCAAGGAGTAAACGCTAGTCTCCCGGGCGGCCAAGACGAGTGACGTAGGCACGGGCGGTGACGTGCATCTCTGCAGGTAGCGCCGCAATGCGTTCCTGCAGCACCTCCGGGTGAATATGGCGTGCCGACGGGCTCATACCGATCTGCGCGGCGATTGCACCCTGGTTGAGGTTCATACCGAACTCCACCAGCTCCGGGTCGCCAACAGGCACGAGGTGCCCCTCTGCCTGGGAAATCATGCGCTCGACCTTGCCGCGCTCGACATCAATGATGCCCAGTGGCTCACGAAGCTCACCCAAGTGACCAGTGGTGGCAGTCAGAACCACAACCTGGCCGCCCGGCTTGAGCACGCGAGCGAACTCCTCCGCGTTGCGAGGTGCGAAGACGACTGTAAGCGCATCGATGGAGCCATCACGCAGCGGCAGACGCGCCCACGCATCGGCTACAACGGCGCCGAGGCGCGGGTGGCTCTTGGCCAGGTGCTTGGCGGCCGGCACAGACACATCAATGCCTACGCCACGGGAATTGGGAATGCTGTCCAGCGTGTGTGCGAGGTAGTAACCAGTGCCCGCACCGACTTCGCAGATGACTGGGCTGGCGGCCTCGGACACGTTGGCGTCGTCAAGCACGTCCTGGACGTTGCCTGTAACTGCCTCAACGAATGGAGCATAGTGGCCACCAGAGAGGAACTCCTCGCGGGCGGTAATCATCTTGGCGTCATCGCCGGTGTAGCGCAGACCAGCCCCTCCGGCGAGCGTAACGTAACCCTGGCGGGCGACATCATAGCTATGTCCGGATTCGGACTTCAGAGTCATTCGTTCGGCATCACCAAACTTCAAATCAGTGCCATCGATGGGGTCAGCAAGCACATCAATGATGTCAGCTAGCACGTCGGTCACTCCTCAAACTGAGCTAGAAAAATAATTTTCACTATCTTAGCCCGTGTCGAGCTCAGCCAAGTAACTCCAATGCGAGTTACTGACTACGTTTATGACAAAAATTGCCCGAAAACTGGCTTGAAAGTGTCATAAACTCGCACAGTTTCACATTTGCAGCCCGTATTTTTTGTTCATAAACCCTCATTCGAGCCGTTATCACCTGAAAAAGAAAAGGCGACCTACACCACTGGTGTAGGTCGCCGCTGGGTCAAAACCGGACAGGCCCGGCCACTACCCGGCCTCTACCCGATACCCCACTACTCTGCTACTCCACTACTGCTACAAGCTCTGCACCGAGCTCCTTGGCTTCCTCCGGGGACAGTTCCACCACCAGGCGCCCACCACCATCTGCGGGGACGCGCATCACAATCTTCTTGCCCTCTTTAACTGCCTCCAGCGGACCATCACCGGTACGCGGCTTCATTGCTGCCATGTGAACTCCTTCGTTCTAAGACAATGTCGATGCAGGAGACGACCAGCTACCCCAGCTCAGCTGTGGTAGCCAGGAGATTGACAATCCCGGTTCAAGACCTCGGTCTAAGACCCCGGTTTAAAATCCCGGTTTAGAATCCCGGTCGGCATTTCGACTACTTCTCTTCATCATAGTCTTTTGTTTCACGCAGCGGCATGGGTGAAGCGCCTCAAACTACGCCCCTTACACCAGCCCACGCACCGGATGCAGTGGTGCAAAATCACCAGAAATAGCCAGAGTCATGCGACAGACATCAAGGGTTTCGGACACCTGATGCGAACGAAACACCGCAACGCCGGCAGCTGCCGCATGGGCAGTCGCGGCCAAGGTGCCGGGCACACGTTGCTCGACCGGGCGGTCCAGAGTCTCACCGACGAAGTCCTTATTCGACAGCGCCATAAGCACCGGCCAGCCTGTAGCCACGAGCTCATTGCAGCGCCGCAGAAGTTCGAGGCCGTGGTAGGTGTTCTTGCCAAAGTCGTGGGTGGGATCGATGAGGATGCGGTCCTCCGGCACGCCAGCGTCCACTGCCCTCTGGGCGAGTTTGCCGGTTTCTGAGATGACATCGTCCACGACGTCGTCGTAACGCACGCGAATCGGATTGGTGCGTGGCAGTGCCCCACCTGTGTGCGAGCAGACGTAACCCATCCCGTGGGAACCCGCGACTTCCAGCAGCTCCGGGTCATGGCCCGCCCAAGTGTCATTAATGAGGTTGGCGCCAGCGTTAATGGCGGCCTCTCCGACTTCGGCGCGCCAGGTGTCGACGCTAATGTGCAGGTCAGGATAGCGCTCGCGGACCTTCGCGATGGTCGGCACCACGCGCTCGATTTCCTCGGCAACAGTTACTTCTGCACCGATACCGGCCTTGACGCCGCCGATGTCGACAATGCCCGCGCCTGCCGCAACAACTTCGTCGACGCGAGCAAGCGCAGCCTCCTCCGCAGCCGTCGCGCCACGGTCATAGAAGGAATCCGGGGTGCGATTGGCGATGGCCATCACCGTCGGCACCGCGGAGTCCTGATAAAAACTCCGCACAGCGTCCTACCTTTCGCTGAAGCGACGGACTCGGCGGAGCTTTTCGGAAACGTCAGAGGTCGGCTCACACTCTTCCAACAGCTTTTCGTGCGCGGCCTCGATGTACTCGACCGCTTCGTCAATGGAGTCGGTGACCAGGAAAAGGTCCATATCAGTCGGAGAAATCAGCTCCATGGCCACTAGTTTCTCACGCATCCAATCAACCAGCCCCGACCAGAACTCAGTGCCGAGCAGCACGATTGGGTGATTTTCCACCTTCTCGGTCTGAACCATCACCAGTGACTCAAAGAGTTCATCGAGAGTGCCGAAACCGCCCGGCAGGCAAATAAACGCCTGCGAGTACTTCAGGAACATGGTCTTCCGCACGAAGAAGTAGCGGAAGTTCATGCCCAGGTCGACCCAGTCATTCAAGTGCTGCTCGTGCGGCAGCTCAATGCCCAACCCAATGGACAGGCCGTCGGCGTCGTAGCAGCCGCGGTTGGCGGCTTCCATGATGCCCGGGCCGCCACCGGTGATGGTCGCGTAACCCGCCTCCGCCAGCGCCTTGCCCAGGTCGAAGCCCCACTGGTAGTAAGGGCTATCCTCTGGCAGACGTGCCGAACCATATACCGTCACCGCCGGCGGAATCTCCGCCAACGCACCAAAGCCGTCAACGAACTCCGACTGAATGCGCAGCACACGCCAGGTATCGTTGTGCAGCCAGTCCGTGTTCGGATTGTGTGACAACAGCCTGCGGTCGGTCGTAGACGCCTGCGGTTCGCCCGCCTGTCGAATCGCGATTGGGCCGCGGAGTGCACGGCGCTTAGCTGGGGACGGAGTACGTACAGGTTTCATAACCTCACAATGTATGCCAGCAATGACATACGCGCACCCGCTCGGCGAGGGTGGGGTGTGATTCTAGGCTCACTCAGCCACCGGCGCGGTGGTCAAGTACCGCCGCACATCCTCCCACAGTGCCGTTATGCACTCGACCGGAATCTGCTCATCCTTCTTGTGGCAGTACGCCGGGTCACCCGGGCCAAAGTTCACCGCAGGAATGCCGAGCGCCGAAAAACGCGCCACATCGGTCCACCCAAACTTGGGCTTTACGACGTCGCCTGCGACCGCAACCAACTCCTTCGCAGCCGCCGCATGCAGTCCAGGCAGCGCCCCAGGGCTCACATCCTCGACATCGACGGTGAGGTCCTCGGGCGCGAACTCGTCGAGTCCAAGCACCTCTCGGAAGTGCGCCATGGCCTCATCGGCGCTGCGGTTGGGCGCGAATCGGAAGTTGACTCGCAGCACCGCCTCGTCGGGAAGCGTATTGGTAGCAACCCCGGCCTCCAGCCAGACGACGTTGAGCCCTTCGCGGTAGGCCAACCCGTCGATGTCCACAGTCTGCGGCTCATAGGCGGCAATCCTCGACAGCACCGGCGCTAACTTGTGCACGGCATTGTCGCCGAGCCACGCCCGAGCCGAGTGCGCACGTGTGCCGTGAGCGGTCAAACGCAGGCGAATAGAGCCCTGACAACCGGCTTCGATGACATTGCCGCTGGGCTCGCCCAACAGAGCGACATCGCCAGTCAGAAGCTCCGGATGCGACTCACTCAAGTGCCGCAACCCGTTGAACTCCGCGGCGATCTCTTCGCATTCGTACATGATGAGCGTCAGGTCGCGCTGCAGCTCCTGGCTTGCCGCTAGCGTCGCAAAAGCATGCAGATAGACCGCGTCCCCGCTTTTCATATCCACAGTTCCGCAGCCAAAGAGCGTGTCTCTTCCCTGCGCGTCTACCCCACGCGTCGAAGGCACATTGTCCGCAGTCGGCACCGTATCCAGGTGTCCGGCCAGAATCACACGCTGCGGCAATCCACGATGAGTCCGTGCAATCACGTTGTTATCGATGCGCAGGACCTCAATCGACTCATCTGCCTGCGCGACCTCACGCAATGCCACCTCGACGGCATCCGCAATCGCGGTCTCATTGTGGGACACCGATTCGATGTCCACCAGTGCCGCCGTGAGGTCTACAGGATCTTGGAGCAGATTTAACTTCGATTTCACATCAATTAAGCGTACAAACCATTGTGCGCCAGCGAAACCAGAATTTTGTGATGAATATGCGCCGCACGACCATTGATCGCATCCCCATTGGCAGGCGCGCCACCGCCGAGGAACAGCGCCAGCTCATGCGGTTCGGCGGAGGTCACACCAATTCTCCCCTCCGCCGGACGCTTAAGCCCATCAGCCACCTCAAAGACCAGGGTTTTCGCTCCTTCCGGGAGAGTTTGAGCAATGATTTCCTCCGGAGTTTCGCTTGCCGACGACCCCAGCGCCCGCTCCTCCCCCGCATTATCGGTCACCTCTCCGTTGCCGCTTTCTTCCTCGACAACCCCCGCGCCGGGTCCATAGACCACAGCCACACGGGAGCCATAGACCGCAATCACCGGACGCAGCTCATTCGTGCTGACAATCACTGTAGAACCGGCCAACGGCTTGCAGACGGCCGCGACAATCTTGGCCGTTGCATGTGGCAGCTGCACTGGAGTGGGATCGATGTCTCGTCGATAAGCAGGACGAAGCGTTTCGGCGACATCGCCCAGCTCATCGCGCTCCCACATCGGCAGAGCGTCGATGCGTGCCTGCTGATCGCGGTTCTTGCGCTCCAGCAGAAGACGGGCGATCATGCCACCACCGAGCCCCACTGCGATGGCAACTGCGATAACCAGCACCAGACGGTTCGGCGCGATGAGCGCAACCACTGCGGCAATCACCACACCGACTGCGCCAATTGGCATTGCTCGCGGCGGCAAAACGAAACCAAAGAAGCTGGCTACGGCAAGAATCCAAGCACTCAACAGTGCGAATCCGACATAGAAGACCACCGGCAGGGCCAGGACGAAGCCGAGTCCGAGCACACTGACAGCAATGATGAGGCTAACTAAGAACCACTGCTTCATTTTCTGTGTGCTTTCAAGGCCAGCTAGGGGCATAGTTCATCCTTCCGCGAAGATTCCTCTAAGGGATACTAATATTAAGAATCATGATTACATCTGGTGCTGTCGCTACGGGAATCGCCAACATCGCAATGGACGGTACAGTTCTCGATACTTGGTTTCCCGCACCTCAGTTAAGCGATGAGGTCGTAGAGTCGAGCACTCACCGGCTCGGCGCCGCTGATTTGACCCCGCAGCTGCTTCGTCAGGTGATTTTGGACGAGGATCGCCGCGTGGAGCAGGTGGCAGTGCGCACGTCTATTGAGGATTTGTCCAAGCCGGCTGTCGACCCGCACGATGCCTACCTGCGCCTGCATCTGCTCTCCCACCGCTTGGTCAAGCCGCACCAGCTCAACACCAAGGGGCTCTACGAGCTGCTCCATGTCGTGGCGTGGACCAACAAGGGGCCATGCCTGCCGGACAACTTCGAGCAACTGCGTACCCACTTGCGCGTCCGCGGCCTGATTCACGTCTACGCCATCGACCGCATGCCGCGCATGGTCGACTATGTGCTGCCCGCAGGTGTCCGCATTGCAGAGGCCGAGCGCGTGCGGTTGGGCGCTTATCTGGCACCGGGTACGTCAGTACTGCGCGAGGGATTTGTCTCGCTGAACTCGGGCACTCTGGGCCCATGCAAGATTGAGGGACGTCTATCCTCCGGTGTTGTCATTGGTGCGCACACGAAGGTGGGGCTGTCGGCCTCCATCATTGCCGCTCACGACGATTCCGGTCAGCGTAAGCCGCTCACGGTTGGCGAGCGCTGCCACATCGATATCGCGGCCGGCACCGTCGGCGTCAGCCTCGGTAATGACTGCATTATTGACCGAAGCATCCTCATTGCCCCCGATACGCCCATCGATGTCCCCGCGGAGAACCGCCGTATTCAGGCATGGGAAATCTCCGGCCGCAACAATATGCACTTCTACCATCACCCGGACCACTCGGCAGTGTGCGTCCGCCGCACGGAACGCCCGGGCAATGACGAAGGTGCCGCTACTTTCACTCAGCTTGCCGACGTGCCGGATGAGCTGGCCGGATAACCTACTTTAGGTGTCTTGAAGGCACATTAATGGGCCCCGAAACGGTGAATGGGGGTAAACCCGTAATACGGTTATTGCCCCTGTTATCAGCGAGGTAATGTTTGCGACATGACCGAATCGCAAATTACCTCCACCTCCGGCGAGACATCTCAGCTGGGCAAGGGGCTGCAGGTTCGACACCTGACCATGATGGGTCTTGGCTCCGCAATCGGTGCCGGTCTTTTCCTTGGTACGGGCGTCGGCATTAAGGCAGCTGGCCCGGGTGTTCTCATTTCCTATGTCATCGCTGGCTTCATTGTCGTCCTCGTCATGCAGATGCTCGGCGAGATGGCCGCTGCCCGCCCGACACCGGGTAGCTTCTCCACCTATGCTGAGATGGCCTTTGGTTCTTCGGCTGGCTTTGTCCTCGGTTGGCTCTACTGGTTCATGCTCATCATGGTGCTCGGTGCTGAAATCACCGGCGCCGGTGCCATCATGGGTGCGTGGTTCGGTATTCCGGGCTGGATTCCAGGCCTGATCTGTGTTGTCTTCTTCGCTGTAGTGAATTTGGCGAATGTGCGCGGTTTCGGCGAGTTTGAGTTCTGGTTCGCGTTCATCAAGGTCGCGGTGATTATCGCGTTCTTGGTCATTGGCGTTCTTCTTTTCTTCGGTCTGCTGCCAGGCACCAGCTTCGTCGGTACGACGCATATTGCCGAATCCGGATTCCTCCCGAATGGCGTTTCCGGCATTGCCGCTGGTCTGTTGGCTGTGGCCTTCGCCTTCGGCGGTATCGAGATTGTCACGATTGCCGCTGCTGAGGCCGAGGATCCGCAGCGCTCCATCGCTGCTGCTGTCCGCTCGGTAATCTTCCGCATCTCTGTGTTCTACCTGGGCTGCGTGACCGTCATCATCCTGCTGTTGCCGTACTCCCAGATCGACGGCGCTGACTCCGCAGCTGAGTCGCCGTTCACCCAGGTTCTAAAGCAGGCGAACATTCCAGGTGCGGTTGGCTTCATGGAGGCCATTATCGTTCTGGCGCTGCTGTCCGCATTCAACGCTCAGATTTACGCCACCTCTCGCCTGGTCTACTCGATGTCCACCCGCGGTGAGGCACCGCGCTTCTTCGCCCACACCAATGAGCACGCAGTTCCGAACCGTGCGGTCATCATGTCGATGGTCTTCGCCTTCGTCTCTGTTGGCCTGCAGGTTGTCTTCGACGGCTCGAGTGTCCTGGTCTTCCTGCTGAACGCTGTCGGCGGCTGCTTGCTGGTGATCTGGCTGGTTATCGCCCTGTCCGAGATTAAGCTGCGCCCGCAGATGGAGGCCAACAACGAGCTTTCCGTTCGCATGTGGGCCTACCCGGCACTGTCCTGGGTAGCGGTCATCCTGATCCTGGGCCTCGCTGTTGGCATGCTCACCGATCCTGGTGCTCGCCAGCAGGTTATCGCCGTTGTGTGTGTCACTGCGTTCCTCGCGGTACTCGCTGCACTGACTAAGAAGAGCCGCACCGCGGCCCGCGAGGCTCTCGAGTCCAGCGAAAGCAACTAGCCCATGACAATTAATTGCAGGGTCTAACCACCCTGCTACCCCTATCCGAACACTTCCTTGCTACACATTTGCGGAACACTTTTCATAGATAGGGATATGCCGGTAGCCTGTTTTCCATGAAATTTGGAGCACAAGCTACCGGCATTGCCACTTTTAACAACGATACTGTTCTCGACGTCTGGTTCCCCGCCCCCAAGCTCATCGAAGAGGGCGTGGCAACCTCCACCACGACCGGAACCATCGACGCCGACGCACTGCCTGAAGATTTCACCTACCTCACAGATCTGGCCGTAGCCGATGCGGACCGCGGCACCACCCGCCATCTGGTCACAGCTACCATCGCTTCACTCGATGACGCACCAGTTGACACCATCGATGCCTACCTGCGCCTCCATTTGCTGTCCCACCGCCTGGCCACCCCCAACAGCATCAACCTGGACGGCATCTTCGGCAAGCTCAACAATGTGGTGTGGACGAATTTTGGCCCCTGTGCTGTCGAAGGCTTCGAGGTAACCCGAGCCAAGCTGTCGCGCCGCGGGCCTGTCACCGTCTACTCCATCGATAAATTCCCCCGCATGGTCGACTACGTCACTCCCACCGGAGTCCGCATCGGTGACGCTGACCGCGTACGCCTAGGCGCCCACCTCGCAGAGGGCACCACAGTCATGCACGAGGGCTTCGTCAACTTCAACGCAGGCACGCTTGGACACTCCATGGTGGAAGGCCGTATCTCTCAGGGGGTCGTCGTCGACGACGGCTCCGATATCGGCGGTGGTGCGTCCATCATGGGCACACTATCCGGTGGAGGTAAGGAAGTTGTGTCCGTCGGCAAGCGATGCCTACTCGGTGCGAACGCTGGACTCGGCATCTCGCTCGGCGATGACTGCGTACTCGAAGCCGGGCTCTACATCACTGCCGGCACCAAGTGCCACGTTGCCCTAGACGGTGTGAAGAAGACGCTCAAGGCCCGCGAGCTCTCGGGCGGATCGAATATGCTCTTCCGCCGCAACTCGCTCTCTGGTGCAGTCGAGGTTGTGCCGTGGGCTGCCGAAAAGGTGAAGCTCAGCGCGGAGCTGCACGCTAACTAAGGGGTCGTCGGCACGTCTGCCGGGGCCGCGATAGTCCGCGCGCTCCGGTAGGCACGTCGCTCACCAGTGACGGGGTCGACAAAGGCCAGCGCGGTCGCCGTCAATCGCAACTGCGGCGTGTACTTTGGCACTCCACTCGCGCTTGCCGACGGCCCCTGCGCCCCCGCTTCCCGGCCATAGGTATCCTCACCGAGGATGGGATAGCCTAGCCAGTCCATCGTCGCCCGCAGCTGATGCGTGCGGCCCGTATGGGGCTGTAGCCGCCAGTGCCCCACCTGCATGCGGCTGCCGCAATGCCCACAACCACAGCCGACTGCGTGCAGCGGAATGCTGGTGCTGGTCGCACCACCGCCATGGCTGTTCGCCAGCACATCGCCGATGTCCGCGGCTACTCGGCCGAGGAAGGTCACGGTTGTGCGTGCGAGCTTGAACTTGGGATTCTTCGCGGCAGCGCGAGCGAAATCGTCGGTCTCCACGACTTTTACTCCGCGCCCCGCCGGGTTGGGATCGAGCAGAAGCGTGACATCCCTGGTTTCCCCCACATGCCAATCATCGGGCATCACGGTGAGGCATTCGTATTCTTTGGTGATTTCCTGGTTTTGGAAAAGCTGCTGGTAGCGCGCACGGGTAGCCGGATTCCGGGAAAGCAACAGCAGCCCACTGGTCAGAAGATCCAGGCGGTGAACGGCCACTATCTCCGGTTCCCCGAGACTACGTCGCAGTCGCTCCTGCACGGTATTGGCCACGATGCGGCCATTGGGAGTCGCCGGCAGAAAAGGTGGCTTGTCTACGACCAGAAACTCATCGGTGTCGGCCACGATTGCCGGCTCAAAGGGGATGTACTCCTCGCGCTCGTGAGCGGCGGCATCGACTTGCGCTGCCTGACGGTTCTTCTCAAGGCCCCACCACGCATCTCGATTGCCTGCGGCACGTCCCACGGCACACTCCCTTTTTCATGATTTGGTCTATGCCGATGTCGGCACCGTTTGCAGCATTCGGCCTACGCGGGCCAGCACATCTGGCCGGGGCTAGCCGCGAATACGCGCCGCCGCCACTTCGATGTCGTTGAGCGTTGCTGTGAGCCCCACCCGCACGTGCTGCGCACCCTTGGGGCCGTAGAAGCTACCCGGCGCGACCAAAATGCCGCGTTCGGCCAGCCAATCAACGGTCTGCCAGCAGTCTTCCCCGCGCGTAGCCCACAGATAGAGCCCGCCCTCGGAGTCATCGATACGAAAACCTGCGGCTACCAGTGCATCATGCAGAATCTCACGGCGGTCACAGTATCGCTGCTTTTGTTCGGCCTCGTGGGAGTCGTCGTTAAGCGCGGCGATCGTGGCGTGCTGGATGGGTCCCGGCATCATCAGCCCCATGTGACGGCGCACGGAAACCAGCTCGGCGATGAGGTCCGCGTCGCCAGCGAACCAGCCGGTGCGGTACGACGCCATGTTCGACGTCTTGGACAGCGAGTGAATAGCCAGCAGGTTGGTGAAATCACCGTCGCACACTCGCGGGTCGAGAATACTGACTGGCTGTTCAGTCCAACCGAGCCCCAGGTAGCACTCGTCAGAGGCGACAACGACGTCCCGAGCACGCGCCCACTCAACCACCTTGCGCAGGTGTTCAACACCGAGGACCTTGCCGTTGGGGTTGCCCGGGGAATTGATGAACATCAGCGTCGGCGAGGCGGGGCCGATTTGCGTCAGCGAGTCCGCACGCAGCAGCTCAGCGCCTGCGATGCGAACGCCGACCTCGTAGGTGGGATATGCCAGCTCGGGGATGACGACGGTGTGCCCCGCGCCTACGCCGAGGAGGAAGGGAAGCCAGCCAATCGCTTCCTTGGTGCCGATGACCGGAAGCACATTGCCGCCATTGACCGCTGACTCCAGTCCCGTCACGCCGTAGCGCCGCGCCATCGCTGCAACAATCGCAGCACGTAGCTCAGGCGTGCCGACGGTCTGAGGGTAACCCGGTGCGGCAGCACCTTCGGTAAGGCCCTTCCGAATTATCGGAGCGACTTCATCGACCGGTGTGCCGACCGAGAGATTGACCATGCCCTCTTCATGCGCAGCCGCAGTGGCTTTCGCCTGCGTGAGAGAATCCCACGGAAACTGAGGCAAAAGAGAACCGGGAGTTACGCGCTTACGGGCAGCTGACATGGGCGGTGATGAAGTCCTTCCCGGGAAAAGAAATAGGTTTAATCATCTGTGGTTTTATTCTTCTGCCTGCGGCGGCAGAGCTGCCACGAATGGCACATCGAAGTCCTGGGGGCCGAGCTTGGCGGCACCACCCGGGGAACCCAACTCATCGAACCAGTCGACATTCGCATCGATGAATTCAACCCACTCATCCGGAACATCGTCCTCGTAGAAGATGGCCTCGACTGGGCAGACCGGTTCACAAGCGCCACAGTCCACGCACTCATCAGGATGAATGTAGAGCATGCGCTTGCCCTCGTAAATGCAGTCAACCGGGCACTCTTCAACACAGGCACGGTCGAGGACGTCAACACATGGCTGGGCAATGATGTAAGTCATGGTTTTAGGTTTAAGAACCTTTCTCACAAGATATGGGATGAGGCTTTCGCTATCTGTCGATTATGCCGTTCCGACGAGAAACAGAGCAAAATAGACAGAGCGGTATATTCAGATTGGAGTCTACACCCAACGTGGGTGTTGTTTTCAACTGGCTCCAGAAAGAGCCACATTGATGCGGGCCTGCCCTGTATCAATTCCTCACCGTCTCCTGCAGTATCCGCTGCGGTTTTCGCTAGAGTGCCCGCAGATGGCGCAGTGGCCAGGCACCGCCCAGCACACCGCAAACAAGCAGCAGCACTGTTCGCAACCACTGCCCCATTGCCAAGTCCCCACCGAAGGGCAGCACTGCCCACAGCAGAATGCCTGCAAAGCCCAGCACCCAGATGACAGTCGGAATTGCAGCTTTGGAGCGATCGCGTGTCCACAGCAACGCTGTGTTGGTGATAATCAGATTGGCAATATAGGCCAGCGGAATGGTCCACGGCAACGGAATAGCAACCGAGCCGATGGTAATCCACACTCCGAGGAAAACTACTTCAATCACCAACGCTGCCAACGCAGCCAGCGACAGCCAGACTAGCGCTACTGTGACCTCCCCCTGATGGAAGTTCTCGCGTGGCTGCGAACGTTCCGGGTCACCCCAATAGCGCTCATCCCCGAATGTGCGCTTTTCAATACTCAAGCGCTCGTTCTTCAACTTTCCGCCAGCAGCGTTAATCAAGTCTTCGCTTTCGTGAGGCTGAGGGTTACTCATCGTCCGCACTCCCCTCCGCTTCCAGATCCACGCTCGGTACAGAGTCGACGCTCGCTACCGGCTCTGGCGGTAATTGGATATTCACCAGCTCCCCCAGCTCTTCCAGGGACGCAGCGGTCGCCGTACCAAAACGGTATGCCTCAGTCGGTGTCACCGGCTGACACAGCAAATTGGAAAACGCCCAGACGGCTCGCGCACGACCAGAGCCATCGGTCTGCCCATAGACAGCATCCGGATTAACCTCGCTGACGGAACCATCGGCGAACCACACCTGCGTCGCATGCGCGCGCATGGCCTCAACCTTGGCAGCCACAGCGGCGTCATCCAGCTGAACCTCGAAATGGCCAGTCACGGTGGCGAAGTCGTCGACATCGCACGACTGCCAGCTCTCCGGTACCACGGTAATGGCATCCAGCCCCGCCGCCATTGCCTCACGATCGGTGACCGCCCACAGCGTCGGAAAGCGATTTCCGCACGCCGCGACAGTGATATCGTGCGCACGAATGTGGTCCGGATGCCCATAGCCACCATCGGCGTCGTAGGTAATGACCAGGTCTGGCTGCAGCTCATCGAGGATGGTGCGAAGCTGGGCGACCGCCTCATCACCTGAGTTCACGAAGGCACGCGGATGCTCATTGCCCTTGTCACCGGCCATCCCGGAGTCACGCCAACGTCCAGCGCCGCCGAGGAACCGCGGCGCGTTATCAGGACCGTTGGCGCCTAACGCACGCAGCGCCGAGCGCAACTCGGCGACGCGGAAACCGCCCAACTGGTCGGCTTCATCAGCAACTAGCCCCTGGTACGGCGCACCGATGACCTCTCCCAGCTCGCCCATCGTGCAGGTCACTACGCTTACCGACGCTCCGGAACGCGCGGCAGCCGCAATCAAACCACCTGTCCAAATGGACTCGTCATCTGGATGTGCGTGAACAAAAAGTAACTTCACGGACTTTCTTACTTCCCCTTGTTCTCCTGGTCGATGTTATCGCGGCCATCTTGGTTCTGACCCGAACCGTCCTGCTCTGTATCTTCGCGCGGATTATCTCTCGTCTGAGAATTCTCAGACGATTCTCGAGCCCCACTCTGTGTCGAGACACGGCGAACCTCGCCCAGAACACCGAGGCGGCCCAACACTGGGTCATCGGTCCACTGCGAAGAGTCCCTCCTCCCGGTAATTGTAATTTCCGGGCTGACCACCGTCAGCAAGCCGTCTTTCACCAAGGTCAGCTCGATACTGTGGCCAGCAATGATATCGGCGAGTTCAGCGGGCAACGCAGAACTGTCGGGAGCGAGCAGCTCATCAATCTGTGGGTCACAAAGACCGGAGAGATTCTCGCTCCGAGCAGCCGATTTCGGAGCAACTGGTACTCCATTTAGGTCAGCCGGCTCCGCTGAGGTAGAAGATTTGGACTGTTCAGATGGTGTTGTCCCGTCCAACGAGCCCTGCTCTTCAGCACTCTTTTCCCGATCTCCACTTGGCGCAGGCCTTGTCGAACTATCGACGAGCTCAGAATCAGACTCGGACTCAGACTCAGCAGCCGACTCTGCGCCCGCTTCGTCCAGGTCCTTCGGCGGTAGCGAACTGATCGAGCCTTCCGTACACGCATAGCGTTCCCGGGCCGCCTGGACGGAATTGGGCTGCTCTGCCCATGCCACCACGGCATCGACGGTTCCGTAGGGCAACGAAGAACGCAGCATGTCCGCCGGTGAATACGAAACAACGGTGGCGGGGATACCAGCTGCAGTCAACTGGTCAGCGACCGCAAAAGCCGCAGCGCGTGCCGCTATACCGTCGCTAATGATGCCGATTCGTAGCGGATTGTCCTCAGTAAAACCGGCCTGTGGCGCCTCGGTTTTCTCCTGGTCACGACCGTCACCAGAGCCACCTGCGATTCGGCGCCCGGTGGCCACCTCTGAGACCTGTGCAACGTTGATGGTGTTCAGAATGGCCCGGCGGACGGATTCGTCGGCAAGCCTGCTCGACGCGAGGTTGGTACTGAAAACCAGTTCCCGGTTGGGCTCATGGAAGAACTCAGCAACACCGGGGATCAGACCGTACGTCAGCTCAGACGTCTCCGTCGGACGGACCTGCACGGCCTGGATCTGCTTCGAACGCAGTTGCTCCGCACCATCGATGGCACTACGCATGGCACGCAGCGTAATAACCTCCGAGGCTGCTGGCTGCTCACCCCAGTAGCGGTCATTTCGAACCAGTCGAATGATGTTGCGGCCGACATCCATCGACTCGACGGTGTACTGCCCACCGGAGGCCGGGAAACGGCTGGCCAGCCCTTCGGAAAAACCATCAGTGTTCGACCGCATCAAATGCGCTGGCAAGAGATGTGCAAACAGGCGCTGCCAATGCGTAATCGGCTGAGTGAACGTCACATCAATCTGACGGCCACCGTCGGAGACATCAATGGATTTAATCAGCTCATAAGTCGCCGTATCCAGCGATCCTGGCGTGGACGTGACTTGGGAAAATAGGTAGCGGAAGTCCTCGCCACTGATTGGCGTGCCATCGCTCCACTGCGCCCCTTTTCGAATGCGGTAGCGGACATGCTCTGCCGCTACCGTCGGATCCGTGATGTCAACATCGGCCGCTTTCCCGTTTCCAGCTCCGTTTCTGGCGTCACCGTCTTTGCTGTCATCACTCTCGATGACCTGCACGGAATCCAGCAAGTCGGAGTTGAGAAGCCATTGGGGAGCTCCTGCCGAGCGAGCATTGGCAGCGTTATCCACCACTCCGGGAGCTTGCGCGGCGGCACTAGCGTCACCAGCCTCGCCCTCTACCGGCGCAGGGGTGAAAACACTAGGCAGTGTCAGTCGCGCTACCAGGCTGGTCACCGGGGAGACGTCGGCAAGCAAATGCGGATTGAAGCCTTCGACAAACTCGTCGACACCGACCGTGACTTCACGCATCTTTTTGGCCTGGTCAGCGGTGTCTTCCTGCTGCACCGGCGCTTCCTGCTGCCCGGGCACAGTCGGAGCGTCCGAGGGGCGAGCCATGCACGAAGACGCCAAAGCCGCCGTCACGCAGAGTGTCGATGCTACGAAAAATCGACGAGAAGCTGCGTGACGACGGCTGCGAATAAACATATCCACGAGATTACTCGACACCTGACCGAGTCAGTTACCCCGAGACTGGTTTTCAGGTGGCCCAGTCCCCTACCAACCCGAATTACTTCTTATTCATGGCCTTCGCGCGGGAACGAGCGCGAGCGCGATCGGTGGCGCTGAGGATCTGCTTGCGTACGCGAATGCCCTCCGGGGTGACCTCAACGCACTCGTCAGCACCACAGAACTCCATAGCCTCATCGAGGGAAAGCTTGTGCGCCTTCTCCAGAGTCACGGTCGCATCAGCCGAGGCTGCGCGCATATTGGTCAGCTTCTTTTCCTTGGTGATGTTGATGTCCATGTCCTCATCACGCGGATTCTGGCCAACGACCATGCCCTCGTAAGCCTGGTCACCCGGCTCGACGAAGAAGGTGCCGCGGTCAGAAAGCTGAATCAGTGCGTAAGCGGTGATCTGGCCGGTACGGTCAGCCACCAACGATCCTGTCGGACGGTCCTTAATCTCACCAGCCCACTCGCCGTAGCCGGCCGAGTAGTGATTGGCGATACCGGTGCCCTTGGTCTCCGTCATGAAAGTAGTGCGGAAGCCAATCAGACCGCGGGACGGAATGAGGAACTCCATGCGCACCCAACCGGTGCCCTGGTTACCCATCTGCTCCATGCGCCCCTTACGAGCCGCCATCAGCTGAGTGACAGCACCCAGGTGCTCTTCAGGAACATCAATGGTCAGGTGCTCGTACGGCTCCTGAACCTTGCCGTCGACGGTCTTGGTAACAACCTGCGGCTTACCGACGGTCAGCTCAAAGCCCTCACGACGCATAGTTTCAACCAGAACGGACAGCGCCATTTCACCACGGCCCTGCACCTCCCAGGCATCCGGGCGCTCGGTCGGCAGCACGCGCAGCGAGACGTTACCAATCAACTCCTGGTCCAGGCGGGCCTTGACCATACGAGCGGTCAGCTTATCGCCACCACCCTGGCCTGCCAGTGGCGAGGTGTTCACGCCGATCGTCATAGAAATAGCCGGCTCATCGACCAGGATGCGCGGCAGCGGGTCCGGATGCTCGGCATCACAGAGAGAGTCACCGATCATGACCTCGTCGATACCGGAGATAGCGGCGATGTCACCAGCAATGGCCTCTTCAGCAGGTACGCGGGTCACGCCGACGGTACGCAGCAGCTCCGCGACCTTCGCATTCTTGACATGCTCATTGCCCTCGGAGTCGTAATGAATCCACGAAATCTGCTGTCCCTTGCGGATACGGCCCTTATGGATACGAATCAGACCAATTCGACCGAGGAAGGAGCTGGAGTCCAGGTTGGTAACCTGCGCCTGCAGCGGGGCATCAATCTCAGCGGACGGCTCCGGGAGCACCTCGGTGATGACGTCGAACAGCGGCTGCAGGTTCTCAGACTCCGGCAAGTTGCCGTTACCCGGGTTCTCGGTAGAAGCCTTACCGGCACGACCAGAGGCATAGAGAACCGGCAGCTCAAGGTTGCGCTCAGCGACCTCAGCAGCTTCCGGGTCTTCCAGGGTGGAGGCTAGCTCGAGCAGCAGATCCTGTGCTTCCTCGACAACCTCGTCGATACGCGCATCTGGGCGGTCAGTCTTATTGACCACGATAATCACCGGCATGCAGGCAGCAAGCGCCTTGCCCAGGACGAAGCGGGTCTGCGGCAGCGGACCTTCAGAGGAGTCGATCAGCAGCACGACACCGTCAACCATGGACAGTGCGCGCTCCACCTCGCCACCAAAGTCGGCGTGACCAGGGGTGTCAATGACGTTGATGATGAGGTCTTCGCCGTTCTTGCCCTCACCTTTTCGGCGAATAGCGGTGTTCTTCGCCAAGATGGTGATGCCCTTTTCCTTTTCAAGGTCACCAGAGTCCATCACTCGGTCTGCAACTTCTTCGTGGTCGCTGAAAACGCCGGACTGCTCCAGCATGGCGTTCACGAGAGTGGTCTTGCCATGGTCGACGTGTGCGACAATGGCGACATTACGGAACTCGGTATCGCTCACAGGCGGATAGCTCCTAACAAGCTAAGAGGACTAAAAGAAAAAGATACGGCCTTGCTCTAAAGGACTGTCTTTACGACTGCCTTTAACGCCCCGCATCAACGCGTAATAAAGCGTTCTACAGTGTACTCCTTCTTAATGCCCCTGCACATCTGGCAGAGATTCTCGCAACCCCGAGCACCTATCCGTCATGCAAAGTGGCACTGCCGCGCCACCCTTAGGGATAAATTACCCCCTTACTGCACCCCCGCTTTACCGACAGCCATAACGGCATATCCGCCAGCGCCACAACGCTTCACGACGGCAATCTCTCAGCCCACCGTGTGGTAGATGTGACTAAATGTCATAGCTGTAACCCCACGGGAAGAGACTTGACTTCACCCGCTTACACGCTGCGAAACACCATTAACCCCATGCGTACGCATTGCGCCTCAATTGTCACAATCATCTCGTTCTACATCACAAATCACTCTAATTAACTTGCGACACGCGAGAATCCGTGCGTTAATCTCCTGAGAAGATTCTGAACATTTCTTTTTCAAATCTTTCCAATTCCCGTTGGAGTCGTTCTAAGATGAGCAACGATTCCGAAATTTTGATTCCGACTCCAATAGCCCACGAATGAGAGGTTCTTCACCGTGGTTTCGACTGGACGCTCTTTCCTGCGCCGTGCCGCAGCGACCTTGGGTGCAGCTGCAATTCTCACTGCGGGCATGACTCCCGCCGCTTCTGCTTCCCCGTCGCTGGACTCCCTGAACATCGCTTCGCCGAATCTCTACGGCAACGCGCGCGACATCATTAACTCCCCAGGCGTTCCTGAGGAAATTTCCAGCGCACTGAACAAGGGAATTGACTTCCTGACTGGTGAGGGCGAGGGCGAGCCGGGCTTCAAGGTTCCGGAAGGTGCCCCGAAGACCAACCAGTTCCTGCTGCCTACTGTTGCCGACAAGTGCATCGGCGGCGAAGGTCGTTCCTTCGGCCTGGCCACTACCGTTCCGGGCCCGGCAGACCTGCCTCTGCCAGGTGTTCCAGAAAACCAGCTTGGCTTCATTTTCACTGGCCTGGGCACCAAGCAGCTGGCTAAGCAGCAGGACACAGAGATGAATGTCTACTGGGTCAACGTTGCTAACGGCAAGTACGGCAAGACCACCCTGGAGAACAACGGCATCAACGCCGAGGAGGGCCCGGGCGCTGTCAACGGCACCGCTGACACGGGCAAGGGCGTGGTCATCGCTGTCATGCAGGGCGGTATCACCACTCAGGAAGAGCCTGGTCCGACCAACTGCAGCTACACCCCGACCGCCGGTGTCTTCCCGGTCGGCCTGAACTAAGTTTTTCTAGTTCTCCCCTAGCCCTTTTTGCATCACGTATGCAGAAAGGGCTTTTCTATGCCCAAAAAGGCAACCCCTACACGTTAAGGTATTCGCATGTCCACTTCACCGGCCACTTCGGCTTCGACCGCGGCAGCTCCTGCACTCTCCCCAATCCGCTCGAGTCAGGACACACATCCTCCGAAAGTCGAGACCTTTGACCTACGTGAAATGGTCAACACCGACCCCAAGGGCTTTCGGCGCAATGTCGACGAGTTCCGATCTCTCACTCCCAGCCGCCTTTATATGCGCCGTGGGATGGATCATCCAAAGTTTGGATATCTTGAGTCATTCCTGCTTGCCGACGAAGGGTTGCGCATCAGCATTTATCACTTCCGCCCGGGCGTGAAGGTGGAACACCAACGCTACGTCGATATTGTCAGCATCGACCGAACTGATCCGCAGTGCTGGCGTATGACCGATTTGTATCTCGACATCCTGCAGGCACCGACCGACGCTGAGGCCATAGCTCCCCTACCTGGCGATGCGGCCACACAGATTCGAGTTGAAGATGTCGACGAGCTCGTCGCGGCTCATACTCAGGGACTGATTAGCGATGAACTCACCGAGTTCGCTATCGAGACCACACTGACTGCACGCGCCGCAATCGCTGCACACGGTGACAACATTGATGCGTGGATGCAGACTTTGAACCTCGATGCGACGTGGGCTGATGCCGTTGAGCTTTCGCCTGCGGCCTAGACCTACCACCTCAACAAAGGAGTACCGCCCGTGTTCGATAACTTAACCGGCCCCATTCCTCCCACCGGCCCTGATAGCAATGCGATTATCAAAGCCGTCCGAGCAGCATTTACCTCCTACTTTGAAGAGTCCGACCCCGGCGAAGCCCAGCTGACCTTCCTTGGCTCTGCGCCACTGAAGATGCTTCGCTTCGGGCCTGACACAGACCGGATCGTCACCTACGCGACACTGGGCTGCAGTGCCGAGGCGATGCAAGATCCGTCCGCAATGGTGGTGGACACCAACTCTGGCCCGCGTGCCGAACTCATCTTGCCTATTCGTGGTGGACTGGACGAAGTCATCCGCCCGCTGGGTATTCTTGCCGCTTCCCCAAGCATCGAAGGCCTCGTCCTGACCGAGGGGGCACTTATTGACTTCGGCCAGCCACTGTGGGATCAGTCGCGCTTCACCGGTTTTGTGCTTCTCAAGGCAGAAATCCCGCCGGTCGCGGTGGAGGAAACCGAAGTCACAATCTTCCAGCCGGTCCCGGCCACGACCAACGAATTTGCCCTTGCTCGGGCTAAGGGCGTTGACGAACTGCGTCGCGTGTGGGAAACCCAAGGTGTCGACTTCACCGACCCGCACCGCACCAGCGCTGCATAAAAGTTAGCTTTTGTGATGGTTGCCGGTTATCTGCTCGTCGGCAAGCGATAAGTGCAACCTAGCAGTGACGTTTCGCGCCGCGATAGCGTGGTTTAGAGTGTGGAGTTATGACAGTCAATTCGGCTAAAGACGTTCCTTTCCATGCGGCGCAGTCCTTTCGGTGGTGGCGGCTGGCGGTATATGTTTACGTCCCAGCGCTAATCCTCACCGTGGTCAGTTCCCTATTGAAATGGGATGCGACTGTTACGGAAGCGGCAAAGGCCAACAACATCGAGGTTTCTGCTGCACAGACCAGCTTGGCCGTGAGCTTCGCGTTCGCGATTATCGCGCAGACGGCAACGGCGATTGCGTGCTGGTGGCTTGCCGGCAAACTCCTTGAAGGATCGACTGCAGCGCGCACGGTGCTGTCCGTGGCGGCGGCAGTTTTTGTCATTAATGCATCAATGACTCTGGTCGGAACGATTTCCCAGATACGCTCCGGAGACTCGTCGGTGCTCGGTTTGATTACAGCTGGCCTGCTGATCGTTGCCTCTATCATCGCCGCAACTGCAACCGCCCAGTCCTACCGCGGCGAGCGAAACCAGAAGTTCTTTGTGACGACGTAGGCAGCTCTCAGTGGCTCGGCGGCTTCGCGGATGAGAGCAGCGCTGTTGGCAACCACAACCCAGCTTTCATCCCTGAGCTCCACCCCACTCTTGACCGGGGAGCAGAGGCAATCGTTGTAGCTGCCTGTGCTTGGTTGGCGAAATGAGGGTGTGATTAGCGAGGCTGATGCGTGCGGCTGCTGGCGAGCTGGTGGATGGTGTGGTGCCGGACTCGTGCAGGACGGCCGAAAACCTGGGGTTAAGAGACAAACCTTATGCCCTGCCACACGCCGACCGGACATGCTTCTTGCTACTTAACCCAAAAACTTACGGGCTGCAAATGTGAAACTGTGCGAGTTTATGACACTTTGAAGCCGTTTTTCGGGCCATTTTTGTCATAAACGCAGTCGGTAACTCGCATTGGCTCGCGGTCGCCAAACATAAACGCAGTCGGTAACTCGCATTGGGGTTAATAGACAAATTCTGGGTGATGTGGCGGCATGAAAAAGCCCCCGCCTTGGTAGCGAGGGCTTAGCGTTTGCGCTGGTAATTAGCGCTTCTGTGCGTCTGCGAGGATCTGGCGACCTGCGACCATGCGGCAAATCTGGTTGGTGCCCTCGTAGATCTGGGTGATCTTGGCGTCACGCATCATGCGCTCAACCGGGAAGTCACGGGTGAAGCCGTAACCGCCGAGCAGCTGCACGGCATCAGTGGTGACCTGCATAGCAACGTCGGAGGCGAAAGCCTTGGCGTTTGCGGCCATCATGCCCAGGCGAGCGCCGCCCTCAGCAGTGCCACGCTCAGCGTTAGCGGCTGCGGTGTAGACCATGAGGCGAGCAGCGTCAATCTTCATACGCATGTCAGCCAGCATGAACTGGGTGTTCTGGAAAGCAGCAATCGGCTTGCCGAACTGCTGACGCTCCTGCACGTAACCGACAGCGTAGTCGTAAGCACCCTGCGCAATACCCAGTGCCTGTGCACCAATAGTCGGGCGGGTGTGGTCCAGGGTCTCCAGGGCGGTCTTGAAACCGGTGCCCTCTTCGCCGATGATGCGGTCAGCCGGGATACGGCAGTTTTCGAAGTACAGCTCCGCGGTCGGGGAGCCCTTGATACCCAGCTTGTGCTCCAGGCCACCGACGCGGAAGCCTTCGTCGTCCTTGTGAACCATGAATGCGGAGATGCCGTTAGCACCCTTCTCCGGGTCGGTGACAGCCATGACGGTGTACCAAGTGGAGCGGCCACCGTTAGTGATGAAGCACTTGGAACCATTGAGGACCCACTCATCGCCCTCACGGACAGCGCGGGTCTTCATGGAACCGGCATCGGAACCAGCCTCGCGCTCAGTCAGCGCGTAGGAAGCCATTTCACCGTTGGCGATGTCCGGCAGGACCTTGCTCTTCAGCTCGTCGGAGCCCTTGAGGATCAGGCCCATGGTGCCCAGCTTGTTCACAGCCGGGATAAGAGAAGCCGAGCCACAGACGCGAGCAACTTCCTCAATAACGATGCAGGCCGCAACCGAGTCCGCACCCTGACCACCGAACTGCTCCGGCACGTGGACGGCGTTGAAGCCAGCCTCGTTGAGAGCCTTCAGGGCCTCCTCCGGGAAACGCTCGTTCTCATCGACGTCCGCTGCGTACGGAGCAATCTGCTTCTCCGCCAGATCACGGATAACGGCGCGGAGCTCCTGGTGCTCCTCTGGCAGCTGGAACAGGTCGAATCCTGGGGTCAAAGCCATGTGGGTGTTCCTCCCGATTTAATGATTCCGATGTCGTGGTCGATATCGCGCTCTACGCATTTCTACGCAGCACTATCACCGCACGACGTAATTATCTTCGTTTGATACTAGTGGCTAACACTTTGTTGCACCCGCGAAATTCGTAAAATTCTCGCGTTGCCGCGCGGCGCCCACAGAATAAACTGCGCTAGGAATTCTCGCAGCAGCGATGTCGCCCAGTACCTTAACGGCGTATAGGCTCCGACGACACACCAGGATTCCAGCCCCCGTTCGCGCACGAGCTTCGCTACCCGTGGCGCATGAAAATCACTGGTCACAACAACCGTTCCAGCGCTCAACGCACCGTCCATGCCGCGCATCCATTCGCACGCATAGTCAATGTTTTCCGACGTATTCGTCGATTGGTCCTCGGGGATCAACTCGATGTCGCCGCGCTTTACGACGTCCCCAGCGTTCGCCTCCAACCACTCCACCATGGCGTCCGCTTCGGAGCAGGTGGCATCTGTCACCGCTTCACTGCCGACCCCACCGGAGCAGATGATTCGCTCGGTACGCTCATCACACGCTGAGACTGCTCGCTGTAATCTTCTGGCCAGCAGGGCCGAGGGCCGATTGTTCTTCAATCCGCATCCCAGTACAACCACGGTGTGTGGCGGCAGAGTTGGTTTTTGGGCTGCACATCGAAGGCGAACGGCCTCGAAAACGATCGCTGCGGCTCCTGGTACTGCGAGGCCGGCGAGCAGGGGCGTCGTCAAGCGATGCGATGCGCGAGCGTAGTAGGCGCGGCAGCTGGCCAGTGTCCACGCGGCACCTACTGTGGGAAGAACCCACCGCGGAGGTCTGCGATTGGGCAGGCGTGGTGGGCGTAGCTCCGAATTAGCGGCGACGCGTAGTCCGCCGACGAGGAGCATGGAACCGAAGCCTGCACCGAGGCACGCGAGTGTTTTTCTCATCAGAGCTTCCACGTTAACTGTTCTGGGACGTTGATGGTCCAGTCGACGAGCTGTTGCGGATTGTGCTTCGCCATATGCTGGGATTCCTGCTCGGCCCACATGTCCCAGTGTTCCTCGAAGTGGTCGTCGCGAGCCATGGCACGGGCAAATCGAGTCTGTGTGTCCAGCTCTACCCAGACTCCCCAGGCGTTGCCGTCGCCGATGGCGCGGGCAGCGGCAAGGTTAGCTTCAGTGACAGCGCCGCAGCCTTCGACGATGAGCGAGGAGTCCGGTGGCGTGGGGACCCACTCGGCGAATTCACTGGCGTACCAGTCCCACCGGCGATACCCGCGCTCATCGGCCGGTAGAGCGGGGTTCAAAATGGTCTCCGCAACTGCGGCCGATGCTTTCTGCAGACCGGACCAGCCCGGATATACATCCTCCAAGTGGATAACTGGCCAACCGAGGATACTGTGCAACTTTGCCGAAAAGGTGGTTTTGCCACTGCCGGAACGGCCATCGATAAGCAGAATCATCGTGATCGAAACGCCTTTGCTACGCCACACCCAGGAAGCGGAACTCCCCGGCCCACACGGAAATACCGATTGCTGCGACGGCGATGGCAAGGCAGGCGGCCATGGTGACATAGTCACGCGCGGCCAATGTCGAGGTGTGCCACCACGTACGCTTAATCGGTGCGCCAAAGCCGCGGGCTTCCATGGCTGTAGCCAGTTTGGTGCCGCGGCGCAGCGCGAACACCAGCAGAGCGAACACCTGAGAAATAGTGCGGCGGATTGCGCCGTGGTCACCCAAACCGCGTGCTCGACGGGCTCGGGTCAGCGCCTGCCAATCGCTGATGAATAGGCCGACGAGCCGCAAACTCGCCACCGTTGCCAGCACAAACCGGCTGGGCAGCTTGAGAATCTGCGCCAGCCCATTGCCCAGATCGGTGGGGTCGATATTGGCTGTCAACACGACAACTGGAGTACCGATAGCCAGCACACGCAACATGATCGCGATGGCCAGGGAAATGGAATTATCCGTCACATGCGCAAGCAGGAAGGAGAAATACTCTTTGCCCTCCGGGTTGCCGTAGAGCGCCATCGAGATGCCCGAGATGGGCGCGGCGATAAGAAGTGGCAGGCTGCGTCCTAGAAAACGACGAAAACCCAAACCCGACAGCGGCACCAAGAAAAGCGTGCAGACAAGCGCAACCACTGCGGAGACCCAGTCGATGGAAATCAGCAGCGGTGTGGTGAGCAAGAATAGGCCCAGTACTCTCGCCACCGGGTTGACCGTCGCGAGGAAAGGCTGCTTACTCGAAATGGCGCTCTGCGTACCTTCAGCCGTACCGGCGGAACCGACTTCAGTCACGATTTCCCTCCTGCTTCGCCCTGGCCGCGCGCACCGCTAGTGCGGCTCGGACCGGCCTGCTCCCCTGAACCACGCTGTCCCGGCGCCGCACGGCCTGACCGCTCCGGATGAAACGAATCCATGTCGATGACGTAGTCCCCCATCGCTTGTACCACCAATGGATCGTGGGTAATCGAGATAACAGTTCGGCCGTCGTCAGCAAGCTGGCGAAGCAAAGTGAGCAGCTCGGTGAATGTCCGGCGGTCTTGGCCGAACGTCGGTTCGTCGAGAAGCACAATATCCGGCGCTGTCGCCAGCATTGTCGCCACCGACAGACGTCGCTTCTCACCGCCGGACAGCGAGAACGGATTCGCCTTGGTCAGAGCCGTTAGCCGCAGCCGCTCAAGTAATTCCTCGATGCGCTGATCAGCGTTGACACCGACAAGCTTGGGGCCAAGCTGCAACTCTTCCAGCACTGTGCCAGTGACAAATTGATGCTCGGGGTCCTGGAACACCGTGCCAATCCGAGTAGCCAACTTCTTCGACGGCCATTTCCACGGCGCACTACCGCTGCCGGCCACTTGGACCGTGCCCGCCATCGGCTCAAGCAGGCCGCCGAGCGTCAGCGCTAACGTGGACTTCCCGCTGCCATTGTGACCAACAATGCAGGTGGAAGCTTCAGATGGAATAGAAACGGATACATCGCGAGCAATCGGATCAACATTTTCGCCACCGCGGAACCACGACTTCTTCGCGCCATAGCCGATGTCCAGCCCACGGGTTTCGATCGCGATGTCACCGCTAGGGTGCCCGTCCTGGTCGCGGGCAACTGAACGCGCGTCCGGCAGCGCAGGCGGAGCTCCCGGAATCCACACCCCAGCATCCGTCAGAGCTTGCCCGTGGTCTTCCAAGACCCGATGCGGTGCACCATCGGCAATCACACCTCCGCGGCCCAGCACGATGATGCGGTCGACCACATCGACCCACGCATCCACTCGATGCTCGACCACAATCAGTGCCGCACCGGTCCTCTCCGCCGCGGTAATCGCAGCATCGCGTAGTACCGGCACACCGGCCGGGTCGATGTTGGCCGTCGGCTCGTCCAAACAAATGACCCGTGCGCCCATTGCCAGCACACCTGCCAATGCGAGGCGCTGCTTCTGCCCACCCGAAAGTCTGTGCGTGGGATGATCCAGCGGCAAATCCAGCCCCACCAAATCCAGGCTGGCGCGCACTCGGTTGCCATTCTCAGCTGGGGCAACGCCCAGGTTTTCCGCACCAAAGGCAACATCGTCGCCAACGCGAGCACTAATCGTCTGCGAGTCAGGGTCTTGCAGCACCAAGCCCACCGAACCCCGTGCGGAAGCAGGAGTACGACCTTCAATCAGGAGCTTTCCGGTGGCTTCGCCATCGGAGTCGTCGCCAAGCACGCCAGCAATAGCGGCGAGCAGCGTCGACTTCCCCATCCCCGACGCGCCGAGCAACAGCACCTTTTCACCGCGCTCGATGTCCAGCGTGATGTCGTTCAGTACCGCAGCTTTGCGCCCCGCGTGCCGATATCCGAACCCCCGCGCGCTCACCGCAGGGACATTTCCGCTTGACGACGGCCCCCGCGTCAACGCCTCATCTGTCATCGATTTTCCTAGACGTCGTCGTGCCGCTCTCGCCCGATGGCAAAACGATCCAGCGCTCCAGTTGCCGCCAGTGCCTTAGCCAGGAAGTAAGCCAGCAGACCGGCGAGGACGGCACCCGACAGCGCCGTGGAGATCAGGTAGATGACGTTGAATTCGAAAGTCTTGGCCAGGTTGCCGGTGAAAAGCTCAAAAGTCCACGCGCCGACACCTGCCATGAGACCCGAGATAACCACGGTGACCAGGTTGTAGCTCTTATACGCCAAAATGAGGAACACCAGCTCCGCGCCGAGCCCCTGCGCCAAACCTGAGTACAGGGTGGAGATACCCCACTGGTTACCGATCAGTGCTGAAACCGTCGCTGCGATTACCTCGACGAAGATAGCGGCACCCGGCTTGCGAATGATGTACGCGCCGAGCGGACCACCGAGGAACCACATACCAGCGACCAAACCGCCAAGACCAGGAGTAAGCGCGTTGACTGCTTCATAGCCCGCACCGCCGATGATGTTCCAGATAACAAAAATCAGGCCAACGGCCACGCCGATAACAGCTGCAATGATGATGTCAATATTGCGCCACGAGAAGTTAGCGCGCGCTGCACTCGCCGATTGCGTCATCCCACTTGCTCCTATTTTTCTTTAACTCGAGCGGTATTGCTCAAACATTATTGATGTATTCATTAGCGGCGTATGAAGCCTGTGTCGACACGCCCTAAGCACTAACTTTTGCCTACCCTACCGCGCCCAGCAGATGGCCTAGATAACATAAGGAACCATGACTAAAGCCGAGCGGTCATCTACAGGAGATACCCCAACTGCCCAAACCCCTCATACGCCGACAGTGGGCGATGAGGGGACAGTCGCGGATTCCGCAGTGAAAACTGCCGAGGCCCCTGGTGCTGACAACACCGCTGAGCAGGAAAGTTCTCGCCCATACTACATGCCCACATTGACGTGGGGCGAGAGACTTGACCTGTCTGCGAAGCAATGGTGGCCTCTCATCGGAGTTGTTATTGCGATACAGCTTGTCGCTCGCATTCTGGTGCTGACTAGCCATGGTTTTTACTGGGATGACTTCATCATTGTTGGCCACCTTTACGACACCCCACTGCTGAGCAAGGACTACCTGCTTCAGGATCACGACGGGCACCTTGCGCCACTGGCTTTCTTGGTGCAAGGCCTCTATCACCTCATCGCGCCGTGGAACTGGTGGCTACCGGCTATCACCATGGCCGTGATGTCGGTAGTGCTGACATATGCCACAGCGAAACTCTTTGAGCTTCTCACCGGCCGTACGCTGGTGTCTCTCTTCCTCATCACGGTCGTCGCCTGGACACCGCTGATGCTTCCGGGCGACACCTGGTGGTCGGCCGCGGCCAATTCCCAGCCGTTCCACCTAGCATTCGTGGTTTTCATGATTGTCGCTATTCGCACGACTATGCGTCGTTCCTTCGGCCCTCGCCCGGGGGAGGCCGTAGGCCTGTTCGTGCTGCTGGCCGTGGCGCTCGGGTTCTTTGAGAAGTCCCTGGCTATCGCGCCGATTTCCATGCTGGTTGTCGTCACGTTGGCTTACATGGAACGCAGAAATATCCTGCAGGTTCTCCGCCGTGGCCTCGTCATCTGGATCCCATCGATGCTGCTGACCGGCGCCTGGGCACTGTGGTACTACTTCGGCCCCGCCGAAACCACTGGCTTCATTTCCGACAAGCTACAGCCCGAACTGTTCTTCAACGGCCTCGGCCAGATTTTTGCCGGCATCATCGGCGGACCAACAAGCTGGGAACGCTGGGCTCCGGGACAGCCGTTTGCCTCCGCTTCGTCTCAGCTGATTACTCTCGGCGGCATTATCCTGTTGATTCTGTCCGCCACCCTCATCGGCCGCGATTACCGTGGCTGGGCTCCGTGGACGCTATCGGTGGCGTACATGTTCACCACCTTGTTCGCCATCACCCTGTTCCGCTCGGGAGAGAACACCTCTGGCGTGCTGGCGCACACTTTGCACTACTACTCTGATGTCGCGCTCGTGATCGTAATCTGCGTCGCGATCTCCCTGGCTGGACTCCCACCGAAGGACGAGGCGCCAGCGCTGCTACCGGCTCGTACGCACATTCTGATTTGGTCGCTGGGCATCGCGCTGGCTGTCACCTCCACGATTTCCGTGGTCACTTACCGCAATGCCTGGTCTGATGACATCGCAATGGAGTGGATCGGCAACACCAAGGCGTCGCTGTCCGCGCTGCGCGAGGAAGCCGATGCCGCTGGCCCCGACAAGGCGATCGACTACAATCTCATCGACCAGCCCGTCCCCTTCGAAGTTCTCGTGCCCGTCGCCGCTCCGATGAACATGTACTCGCGGGTGTTTGATGCGGTCTCCGATCGCCCGCCGTTTGAGCGCGTCACCGGTCACCCGCGCATGTTCAATACAGACGGTTCGCTTATCGACGCCAAGGTCTCCGAGGTCACCCGTGTCACTGACGGCCCTGTCGAGCAGTGTGGCCATCGCATCACAGTTGGCGAGGACGGCACCGCGTCGGAGGACATCAAGTTGGAGAACATCATCAAGCTCGGTGACTGGGTGCTTGAGTTCCCGGCCACCGCCTCCGAGGACATGGATGTGCGCCTGTCGCTCCCCAATCCTTTCGAGACCGAAGAGCAAACCCGCGGTGGTTCCACAGTCGTGAAGATGAACAACGATCTGCGACCGCGCTATGTGTACCTCAACGGTGGCGGAAATACTCTCCATGTCGATGTGGAAAAGGCGACTCCGGGGGCAACCCTATGCATCGGCGCGGGGGCGATTGGCCCCTTGGTTCCCGCAAGCCGTTAAGAATCCTCTAAGATATTGCTTTAAGATAATGTGAGAAAAGTTTATTAGCCCCTTGTAGCTATTGTTTTTCCGACAGAGGAGCCACATCCATGCGTAACCGCATCGCCGGCGCTATCGCCGCATCCGCCATTGCCGCAGCAGCCCTGGTCGCTTGCTCTCCCCCGAATCAGGTTGACTCGGACGTGAAGGTCGGCGACCAGGCCAACCCGTCGGAGACCTTCGAGCAGAAGGCCACCACTCCGGCATCCTCCGACGAGATGACCCCTGCTGAGACCGCAGAGATGTAATCACTGCATCTGCGAAAACAGGGGTAGCCAGCAAACATAAACGCAGTCACTACCCCTTGTGCCCACTCATCGATGGGGCACGAAAGAATTACCGCCTGGACATTGTGTCCGGGCGGTTTTGGTTCTCCGAGGGCAGCCTAGAGCCGCCAAGAGAGCCTAGGAAAACTCAAATTCCACGTGGTCACCATCACGGATCACGGCGCTGGTTGCGCCGTTTTCCAGGTTCAGCTCGACAACGAGCGAGGGCATCTCGCCGGAAGCTCCAGTCTCGCCCAAGGCCTCGGCAGCATCGTCCACGAGCGCCGCGTCGGTTGCGGTCACGCGGTAGCGAAGAAAACCATTGCGCAATTCATCAGTCTCCACGCGAGCGGAGTGCAACCATGGGAACCGGCGTCGCACCGCAACGAGCTGCTGGTAAGCGCGGTAGAGATCCGCGCCAAGCGTAGAGAGTTCCTCCGGACTATCCGGGAACACTGGACGAATCTGGTCGTCACCGCCGATGCGTTCCTCTTTGAGACCGGTGTAGCCCTGTTCGTCGCCGTAGTAGACCAGCGGCACACCGGCCACGGTAAACAGCACCGTCGCCGCCAGCACGGCCTTGTCGGCCCCTACCTGCGTCGCAATGCGTGAAACATCGTGGTTTCCCACAAACGTCACCGGCACAAAAGACTCCGCGAAGGTGTTATGGCGCTTCAGAGTCCAGTCCAACTCGAAGAAGTTTTCCTCCTTCAGCGCAGACCAGGTCGCTTTCCACAGCTCGTACTCCGTCACCGAGTCCATGCCGGACACCGACACAATCTCCGCATAGTCACCGTGGATGACCTCGCCGTAGATAAAGGCGTGCGGGTGCTCAGCACGCACTCGCGGCAAAACCTTGTGCCAGAACTGTGGGTCCACTGCGTAGGCCGCATCCAGTCGCCAGCCATCAATCCCCCGCGCCAGCCAGTAATTCATCACGTTGACGACAAAATCAACAGTCGCGTCACTGGTGTGATCGAATTCGACCAAACTCTCATGGCCCTCAAACACCGGCGCGGTCATGTCGCCATCTGAGTGAGTAAACGCAAAGAGCTGTGCTTCTTCAGAGTCAGGGTTTTCCTTCGCGGTCTTCAACGCGGGTGCCTCTGCCCCGATGTGGTTGAAAACGCCGTCGAAAAGCACTTTGATGCCACGCTCATGGGCAGCTTCGATGACAGCCTTCATGTCCTCTTCGGTACCCAGGCGCGAGTCAATGCGGTAGTAGTCCTCGGTATCGTAGCCGTGGCTAGTCGACTCGAATACTGGCGCCAGCTGCAGCACGTTGAGCCCGAGCTCCTGGACGTACGGAAGCCAGTCAATCAGTTTGTGAATTCGATTGCCCGGCGCGGCGCCTCGATCCTTCTCACGGATGGGCGCTCCCACAAACCCCAGTGGATAGACGTGCCATCCAATCGCCCACTTCGACCACTCAGGTGCGGCAGCGAGCGTCTTATTAGGGGCGTTGGGGGTCGTGGACATTGTCCTATGCATCCTCTCTAGGTGCCTGAGGCTGATTGGAATTATCTGATGCCGCCGCCTCAGGACTCGGTGAGGTCTCCCCCGCCGATTCGCTTGACGACGCCCGCGCCTGGCCCGCATGCGACTGTGGCGTGCCAAGGCCTGCCTTCCGCGGCCGTGGAGGCACGGAACCTGCTGCGGGCATGGTCGGAGATGTGGCAGGGCGCTCCGGCGGATGATTCTTCGACGGGTTCAGTGCGTCGAGCGCGATTTGGATTTCCGTGCGCATGCCATTGACCATGGCTCTCTCCACAATTTTAAACTTGGAATTGTGGAGAAAGAAGGGATTACCCGCTTCCGGGCCACCGGTGCCGAGAAACATGTAACAGCCCGGCGCTTCACGGGAAAAATAGGAGAAGTCATCCGAAGGAGCCCACGGATCGGCGGCGAACACCTTGGAGTTGCCAACTGCCTTCGTCGCCGCATGCCAGGCGCGATTGACTGCAATGTCGGCGTTGACCACCATCGGGTACGGAATCTGCCAGTCAAAAGTCGCCTGTGCGCCGTGAGCTTGGCAGACGCCGTTGACGACGGCCTCGATACGCTGGCAGACAATCTCCCAGTCGGCCTCATCCACCGAGCGGATGGACACTTCCAGGTTGGCCGTATCCGGGATCACGTTGCCGGCCTCACCTGAATGCAGTGAGCCGACGTTGACGATGTTCATGTGCTTTGGATCCACATCGCGGGAGACAATCGTGTTCAGCATGAGAGTCACCTCGCTGGCGATGAGCACCGGGTCAATCGACAGCTGCGGGTTCGAAGAGTGTCCGCCACGGCCACGAATCGCGATGGAGACGATGCCCGACATGGTTGTCACTCGCCCAGCGCAAATTCCCACATGCCCTACCGGATGCGGCGCGACGTGGAAGGCGTAGACCTCATCCAAGTCATCGGCGGCACCCTTGTCGACCAGCTCACGAGCACCGCCCGGCAGCATTTCTTCGGCGTGCTGGAAGATGCACAGCACCTTGCCGTGCAGTTGATCGCGCATTCCAGAGAGCACCTTCGCCGTGCCCAGCAGCATCGCCGTGTGCACATCATGACCACAGGCGTGCATCACACCCGGCGTGCGCGAGGCGTACGGCAATCCCGTTTCCTCCTGAATCGGCAGGGCGTCAATATCCGCGCGGTAGCCAATCACACGGCCAGTGCTGGGGTCGCCCGCTGTACCCTCGATGACGCCAATCACGGACGTCGGGGTTAACCGGTACGTCGGGATGTCCCATTGATTGAGCAGATCCTCAATCATGTCCGAGGTCCTGTACTCCCGGAAGCTCAGCTCCGGATTCTGGTGCAGTTGGCGACGCCATGCCACCGCCTCTTCGATAGGTACTTCAAGGCGGTGCGACGGCAGGGTGTCGTTAGCATCAGTCATGGTTCATAGCATGACAGAAAATAGGCTCCACGACGAGCAGCTACGGAAATTCCCTCACCCATTTTCGCTTCACGACGGCCACAGCGCCCCAACATCTCCACTGCTAGAGACGACTTCAGCGCTGCCAGCGAGCTGCTAGTGTCCGGCACCCCAGAAATCCACGGTGAGTTCGGCCAACCACCATGGATCAATCGTGCCGCACATCTCACGCGCCGAGTGCATGGAGACCATCGCAGCTCCGATATCGATGGTGTCGATACCCAGTCGCGTCGCGGTGATTGGGCCGATAGTGGAGCCACATGGCTTATGGTTCGCAGAGACAAAATACTGCACCGGCACTTCCTGGCCAATGCGCTTGGAGGTTTCCGCTGCGATTCGGACAACCTCGGCCTGACCAACCGCCGTGGTGGCGTAGCGCTGGTTGGCATTGATCTTTACCACTGGGCCAGCATTGAGTTCCGGCTGGTGCCCCGGCTCGTGTTCGCCTGCATAGTTCGGGTGCACACCGTGTGCGCCGTCGGCCGAGAGACAGATGGAACCGCGGTAGAGCTGCTGGGTGCGTTCCAGGTCAGCGCCTGTAGCCGCTGCGATGCGGGACAGAACGTCGGCAAGCAGTGGCCCTGCAGCGCCCGTAGTGGAGGCGGACCCGACTTCCTCGTGGTCGAAAGCGACCATGACGGGGATGGTGGTTGACGTGCTCCAGTTTTGGCGGAGCAAGGTCTCGAAGGCAACCAGGGAGGAGTGGACGCTGAGCAGGTTGTCGAGTCGACCTGAAGCCAGGAACTCATCGTGAGCACCGAAGGTGCGCGGCTGCTGGGTGTCGAAGGAAATGAGGTCCCAGGCGACGATGTCGTCGATAGACAGGCCCGCAGCATTGGCGATGACCTGGTACACATCGGTGCCGAAAGTATCCAGTCCGATGATTGGTGCAGTGTGATTCTGCTTGTGGAGCTTCAACCCCTCTTCGTTAACCGCACGATTGAGGTGGATAGCCAACTGCGGGATGCGCGCGACCGGGCCAGTGCGAGCAAGGTGCTCATTGCCGCTTTTATCAATTACCCGACCGGCGAACTCAATTTCGCGATCGGTCCAGCTTCCCAACAACGCACCGCCATAGACCTCTACAGCGACCTGCGCATAGCCTGCGGCGGAGGTGCGCGCGTTGGGCTTCACACGAAAACCGGGCGAATCCGTGTGGGAACCCACAATACGGAAACCGGTGAAATCGGCAGCCGGCGTCTCCGGGACGATCCAAGCAACGGCAGCGCCATCGCGACGCAGGACGTAGGCACCGGGCTCGCTTGGCCACTGCTCGTGCTCGTCGACGACCGTGGCACCGGCTGCACTCAGACGGTCAACGACCTGTTGTGCCGCATGAAATGAGCTTGGCGACGCAGCCACAAAATCAATTAAATCCTCAACGTGACTGAGCGCTGCCGCCGGAACGCTGCGCGATGCCACGTCCGAGGTATCCGCCGAATCCGGGGACTCAGGGGTGGGTGCCGAAGAAATAGCCATAACCAAACTCCTACTTCACATTTGATTCCGGATTTCATTGTATTGGAGTCCACAACTGACCGTGACCGAGCATTAAGCCGGGCCATAGTGTGATGCAGCTTTCATGTTGGGAACGGTATCCGCTTAGTCACTTTTGCCCGTTTTAACTCGATATCGGGCATATTCAGACATATAGTGGCAACCGCATCAAAGAAAACCATTTGAATACAGAAACTCTCAAACCGGAGTCCCGACCGGATTCCGACCACAGAAAGGGTTTATACCGTGAGCCTTGAAAACCTGTTCCCCCGTTCTTTCACTACCAAGCGCGCCTTCTTCTCTCAGCCGCTGCGCGAGGCTCTTGCCCGCGACACCAGCAGTGACGCTAACGCAGTCCACTTCGGCCACCAGGTTAAGAGCACCCGGAACGAGATCTACAGCGACATGTCTCCCCGTGACATCGTCTCTATGCTGAGCCGCTAAATCTAGCGCTTCCTCAAGTCGAATAAGACCATTGGCTCTGGCTGAGGAAATTTCAACGTCTCCACAGCAGCTAATTCACTGCCAAAACCAGGTCCAACCTCGCCTGTATCACCATCGCCATACCGATGTACCGCAAACGCGTGGCAGCCACCAATAATGAGCATCAATGCCAGCGTCAAGAGCATCGCGGTAATCCCCGAATACATAAATCCGCCGGTATATGGCGTAGCAGCAATCGGGTTTGTCACAGGAAACGTCAGCAGGACCACTAGCAACGCAATACCGATATACGGCCACTGTCTGGTCAATCGGGTCCGCGCCATGGCGACCAAACCGAACACAGACGTGACCAGCATCAACATGTAATGGGTCCAAAGAATCGATGAGAATGTGGCTGCAATAAGCCACGCGCCCGTGATTAGGAATTCAAACCGGTAGACCGGGTTCAACCACGCAACTGCCGTGACCATCAACACCACGCCAAGCGCAATACACAGTGGAATCGTTTTCACATGACTCGGATAATCACGAACCACTGTTACTAATAAATCAGGTTTTCCCAGGTCTGTGGCTAAAGTCGACGCCAACGACTGATTCGCACCGCCGACCAAGACCGATGAACCAATGTCGCCGATTCGATCAATCCAATCCGAAATCACCGCCATATCAACGCGGATAAACATCCAGACCGCCAGTACCGCCGTGGTGGCCAGCGACCAGAGGGCTGCGCGCCGTCGATAAGCGAAAAAGAGCATCACAGCGATGAGCGCATACGGAGTCAATTTAATGGATGCGACGATGCCGAGCACGATGCCCGCGAGCCAAGGACGAGTGCGCGAGGCAGCAAGCCCATAGGCGACGCCCGCGACGATCAGCGGTGTCGTCTGACCGATCCAGAACGAATTAATAGTGGTCGGCAGAGCGAATACGCATGCGGTAACCAGCGCTGCGATACCCCAGGGCATGGTGGACCGAAACCACAGGTGGTAGGAAGCTACGACCAGGACCACGACGGCCATTCCGGAGAGAAACAGCAACCAAGCAACCGAGGTTTCAAAGCTCATGACGTGGGATATCACTCCCAGAGCCTTTGCGAACAAAGGGTTTTGCACAAAGGGATGCGTAAATGGCGCAGACACTTCCTGCGCCAGGCGTGGCCAGACCTCTCCATTCATGGCGGTGAAATCGATTGGATCGGCGTCATAGAGATGGGACTCAAGTCCCCTGTCCATAAGTAGCCCGCCTACCCAGAGCGAAGCCCAATCGTCCGGCTGAGTACGACCATTCCAGGCCAACAGCGAGGCAAGACCACCGAGCAGCGAGACCAGAATAAGAGGCCAGCTCATCACAGGCGATTGCGCCAGCGCGGGGGTCTGACTGGGTTTGCGAGCCCGCATTTTTCGCGAGACCTGTGACCGAGACTTCGCAGCAGCACGTTGCGACTCCGCAGCCTGTGACGATGCGCCATCCTGTGACACAGGTCCTTCTGCCTGACTATGCCGTCCCACGTTCCTCCTCATCGCTGGTAAGCGCCTCTATCTAATGTAGTGATTCCAATACGGCAGTGGTTACACCCCGCAAGAACCCACAAGGTATGACGGCTTTCTTTGAACAAAGTGCCAGGAGGACGACAGTTGGCGGCCGTGATGGCCGGAGGACTATCGAATCTGTGAAATAGTGCCGATGGTCGTAATCAGCTGATCTCCATCGCTGTCGACCACGGCAGCTATGGGCATGCGCTCCATCTCATCCGGGCCGACATCGTAGCCCTGCGAGACCTCTGCCGTAATAATCTTTCCGGTCGGGCCTTCCTCAATGCGCGGATTACGAACGACCACATGAACCAGACTGAACTTCGCGGTGATGTGAACTTCTCCGCGGTAGCTCTCCCCTTCGACATCACTGTTGTCATTGTCGCGGGTGAATGAGACGACACCGGCCTCAGGCTCTAGGGCACCGTTCTTGGCAGTGACGCCACCACCCAGTGCGCCGAATACCTTCTCCAGCGCAGATACAGAAATTACTAAATCCTCGCTGGAGGGAGCCGGGGCATTCTTGCCCGGAGCATCCGAATAATTCAACGGGATGTAGATTTCCTCGGCCTCATTAATGGAGCCGGCTGCCGGGTAAACATAAATGCCCCAGTTTTCACCAGCTGGGGTCTCTGGCGGGTTAACAACAATGCGAGCCTCAAAGCTGCCGTCATCTGTCATCGGGGTAGCCTGACGAGCGATAGAACGTCGCATGTCGACGCCCTGGTTCGGTATCGCCTCGAGAGTTCCAGCCGGCGTGACCCAAGCAATGTTGTCGTGCGGATGTTTCCGCGACGAGGACGGAGCACCTTCACTTGGCTTCCAGGAGTCTGGGAACGCACTGTAGAGAACGTAAACACCATTGGGCACACCCGGAGGAATTGGAAGCGGGTAACCACCACGGTTGGCCGACGGGTTGAAACCACTGCCGCGAACAATGAGAACATCGCCGCGATGAACTGTGGCGCCTTCAGCTGGTGTGCCGTCCTCAAAAGTGACAGAAACTTCCGGGGATTCGACATACTGCGGATCCTGCGGCTGGAAGTTCTCCGCTGGATTAATCACATTGGGAAAGTTGTCTGGCACGATTGGCTTCGCAGTTTCAGCCATTGCTGGGGACACAAACGCTGAAAGGACCATGGCGCCGGACAGCGAAACCGCAGTAACACCTCTGCGCGCACTCTGCCTCACCGGTCGACGCTTGCCTTCTCCAACGGGCGATGATTCGGAGCCGGACGAAAGGCGAGTTTCGTGAGCCCCCGCAAGATGGCGGTGGGAATGATCGAAAGTCAGGAACTTCAGACTGTGCATACAAGCAATGTACACCCCACTAGTTAGGTTTACCTAACGCCTTTATGAAGGTGCGCCTTACCCTCCCCCGTTTGAGGCTCAACACTGAGGCCGGCAGAAATAGCTGAAAACAAAAGAAAACCGCGGCCAAGCCCAATAGAGCTCGACCACGGCTTACTTCAGCAGCTTCTAAGACAACCAGCTACTCCGCGGTAATCGGCAGGTAGACGCGGCTCCCCTGATCAGCGAACTCCTGGGACTTCTCAGCCATGCCGGCCTCGATCGCTTCAACGGAGTCCAGGCCGTGTTCCTTCGCGTAGTCCTGTACATCCTTGGAAATACGCATGGAGCAGAACTTCGGACCACACATGGAACAGAAATGCGCAGTCTTTGCCGGCTCTGCAGGCAGAGTCTCATCGTGGTAATCCAGCGCAGTGTCCGGATCCAGAGCCAGTGCAAACTGGTCATGCCAACGGAACTCGAAGCGGGCCTTCGACAGCGCGTCGTCACGCTCCTGAGCGCGCGGCAGCCCCTTCGCCAAGTCGGCGGCGTGCGCGGAAATCTTGTAAGTAATCACGCCGACCTTGACGTCATCGCGGTTCGGCAGCCCCAGGTGCTCCTTCGGCGTGACGTAGCAGAGCATGGCGGTACCAGCCTGCGCAATGATTGCCGCGCCGATAGCCGACGTGATGTGGTCATAGCCCGGCGCGATGTCGGTTGCCAGCGGGCCGAGGGTGTAGAACGGAGCTTCCTCACACCACTCCTCTTCCCACTTCACGTTGTCAGCGATCTTGTGCATCGGAACGTGGCCTGGGCCTTCAATCATGACCTGGCAGCCGCGGGACTTGGCGATCCTGGTCAGCTCGCCGAGGGTCCGCAGCTCAGCCAGCTGGGCCTCATCGTTAGCGTCGGCAATGGAGCCCGGGCGTAGGCCGTCACCGAGGGAGAACGTGACATCGTACTGTGCCAGAATGTCGCACAGCTCAGCGAAGCGCGTGTAGAGGAAGCTCTCCTGGTGATGCGCGAGGCACCATGCGGCCATAATCGAACCACCGCGGGAGACAATGCCGGTAACGCGGTTGGCGGCCAGTGGCACGTAGCGCAGCAGCACACCCGCGTGAACGGTCATGTAGTCCACGCCCTGTTCACACTGCTCAATAATGGTTTCGCGGTAGATTTCCCAGGTCAGCTTGGCCGGGTCACCCTTGACCTTCTCCAGCGCCTGGTAAATCGGCACCGTACCAACCGGCACCGGGGAGTTACGCAGAATCCACTCGCGGGTTTCGTGAATGTCCTTACCAGTGGACAAATCCATGATGGTGTCCGCGCCCCAACGGGTCGCCCACACCATCTTCTCCACCTCTTCGGAGATGGACGAAGTCACAGCCGAGTTACCAATGTTGGCGTTGATTTTGGTGGCAAAGCGCTTGCCAATAATCATCGGCTCGGTCTCCGGGTGCTTGTGGTTGGCCGGAATCACGGCGCGCCCCGCAGCAACCTCTTCGCGCACAACTTCCGGATCCACATTTTCACGAGCGGCAATGAATGCCATCTCTGGGGTGACAATTCCCGCACGAGCCCATGCCAGCTGCGTCTTGACCTTCGGGGCGTCCTCAGACCCCGCAACCGCCGGCACCGCCGGAGCCTTCGGCCAAGAGTCACGAGTCTTAGCCAACCCCTCCTTCAGATTCAGTTCCGGGTTTTCCTCAGTGTAAATACCCGAGGTGTCGTATGCATCGAAGTGAGTGCCGTCCGTCAGATTGATTCGACGGACTGGAATGCGCAGGTTCGCCTCACCGAAATCGTTGCTAAACGCAACCTCGTCGTAATGCTTGTTGCTGCGGTAAATCGGGCCAGTTGTAACCTCGCCCTCTTTCGGTGGAGCGGATACAGATACACGTGCGGCCATGAAGCAACACATCCCTTTCCTACGCTGGTATTACCCAGATTCAGGTTCGTCCGGTCGACGCTCGATCCCTAGCGTCCTCTCAGTGCCGGAATTTCGGTTGGCACTCCCGTGGTTTTGTAATGCGCCTCATAGTCTAACCAATCGTTCGGATTACTTCGGTCATTACACCCGCGCTGTCCACCAACGCTTAACGACGCCCCGGAGAACGCACCCCAAAGGTGCAGGTGGTGGCTACGCAGAGGCGTCGTTTTGCACGGCGACCGCGTTGTCCACACCCCCTAAAAGTTATCCACAGCCGGTCTATTTTTTCGGCTTCTCAGCAAGCGCAATTGCGACCGCGGTGTTATATCTTTCTCACACAAATTCTTTGGGGAGGGAAAATTGAAAAAGGCGACTACTGCCGCCCTACTGTCAGCACTTCTATGGGGAATAACGGGGACTAGTTGCGCATCGACCGAGGCATCCGGCGAGGACGTTCAACCTGTCGGCGACAATGCGACAACCATGACTACTGACTCGGGCGTGACGTTACCTGCGGGTGTGCTTCCACCCAACAATCCGCCGGAGCCCGGTGATGCTCCACTTGGTCCCGATGGGCACTACAACTACGACGCACCCGAATTCGTCCTGACCAATCCGTGTGACGACCCTGCGATTATGGGGCGTTTAGACAGGCTGGGGTTCCAGGAGCAGACGTACATGGAGGGCCGAATCGAAGGTAATAAACAGATTGGCTGCGTTATCGAATCCGACGCTTCCGGCCTGTTGAGCATCTGGCATGCCGCGGTCGCTCACTCGCAACTCGAGCGCTACAGTGCCGAGCCTTTGGCTCATCACGAAGGAATTTTCAATTGGGTGACATTCACTCAAACAGAACCGCTCGGAAGCTCTGCCTGTATTGCTTCTGTCGAAACAGAACAAGGGGCTCTCGGATTCGTTATCGACACAACCGGACAAGATAGCCCTGACCCACAGCACCGACGATGCGCTCCTGTAAATGAGCTGTTAATTGATTACTTGGGGGAAGAATCATGATGCATGCCGTAATTCCAACAATCGACTCTGCAATTCAGAAGTTCAGTATTACGAATGTTCTAGCAAGCGGTTCCAGATTTATGCAGCCCAACTTGGCCGGCTACTCACAGGTTCCGTCACTCCAGCTGGTGGCGACAGAACACAGTCTCGCAATTTCCGGCAGTTCAGGAAGCTCTGCCGCCGTCGGCTTGTCTCTGGGCAAACAACTCACCTGGGCGCAAACGAATCTCGCTGACTTCCGTCGCGTGATTACTGAACACGAATCCACCATGAATCGGATTCTTCGAAGCATTAACCCGTTCAATGGTGACGGCGCTTCCCTTGCTGAAGTAGCGCGAACAAGCGGTGTATTTCAGCGTCGGCCGATGTTTGAAGCTGGAAGTCTCACTTTCGCGCCAGTCACTCTTTCTGCGGAACTTGGTCTCGATGCGAAGTCCCTACTATCCATGTTTTCCTCGACAAATGACGGTGCCGTAGCCGAGGCAATCGCCTACTGGAACAACTTCGCCGACACTATGACCACGTTGGCCAGCAATCTAACCTCCATCTCATCCGGCTTGGTGTCGAGCAACAGCGGTGCTGTTTTCTCTGCTGCGGATACGACAATGAAAGGTCTGGCCGCACGCGCTACCAGCATCGCCACCGCATCGGAGGTCATGGCCGGGCACCTTGCCGTATTGCCATCTGTGAAAGCGATGGCCGTCAATGCACTATCAGCGATCGAAGCCGAATCCAAGGCACTCCCAAACCCTGGCGCGCAAAAGGCTTTTGAACAGGCCGAGGTAGCAGCCTTTCTCTCTGGTCCGTATACCGCACAGCTACAGACAGCTATTCCCCGAATTCCTAACCTGGTTTCTGCCGATGCGGGAAGTGGTGTGACTGCCGAGGTGTCCGTTGGGGCCACAGTCGCCGGGCGTTCTGGAACTAGCCAGTTCAGCCTTTCGCCTGCGGGGATGACTGGAAGCATGCAGGCCGCCAGCACACCAGTTGGTGCCACCTCAACTGTTCCGGATTCTCCAACACCACAATCCACATCCGCGAGCCCTTCCGCTCCTTCGCACGTGCAACCGAGCACTTCGACTTTGTCGAACCCCACAAATCCGTCTGCTGCCCCTGTGCACCCAGCATCACTTAGCAGCCCAACGAGCTCCACAATCTCGCCAACATCCCCGACCGGTACATCAACCATGGCTCAACCGAGCACGGCGAATCCAGCCATGGTCACCCCTTCGGGAGCGAGCGCCCCACTTCAACGCACATCACCGCAAGGAGTCTCGCCTTACGGAGTTCACGGCAACCGGCCGGCTGGCCCTCTCGGCGCAGGACGCACTGCGGGGCTCACACCAGCGGGCAATATCCCGGCACTGCCGCCTTCTGGAAACGCAAGCCCCCGTCCACCGGCCTCGGGACTTCCGACTTCGAGTCCTGGTCGTATGCCAGCGCCAACAGCGGGGCGCGGGATGGGAACCGGCTTGGGTCCCGGGGTTGCTGGTTCTGCCTTGCCAAACGCCTCGAATAGCCCTTCACAGCGCGGAAGTGGATTGATGAATTCCCTAATCAGCGCACGCAACAGTACTGCTACCGGAGCTACGGGTGCTGCTGGCGGAACCGCGGGCGCCGCTGCTGGAAACCGTGGCGCAGGGTCTTTCGCGGCCACCACTGCGGGCAGCCGTGGCGGACTGCTCCAAAAGGGCTCCGCACCGTCGGCACGCAAACTGACAAACGTGGCCACCATCAGGGATAACGATGCCGGCGCTTTCGAGCAGAACGAATACCAGAAGGAGCTTTTCGGGGATGCGCCAATTACTATCCCGGCGGTGATTGGTCACAACGTCCGATCGTAAAGCTCCGACCGTAAGCCTCCGAGCATAAAGTCAGCGCGCAAAAGCTGATCTTTACCCGCTCGGGCGCCACGGGGGATCAGGCTGGCGATCGACGACGTCATCACGATCTTCGCGCCCGGCTCCAACAGTGGCACGAACGCACGGCAGCCGCAGACCGCCCCGAGCAGGTTGATGTCGAGCGCGCGGTGCCACGTGTCCATGGTGACGTTCTCGATCGCCCCGCCGACCGCGATGCCCGCGTTGAGCACGAGCACGTCCACCGCGCCTATCGCCGCGGCCGCCGCCTCCCGGTCCGCGTCGGAGGTGACGTCCAGCTCGCGGTAGGTGCACGCATCGCCGAGCTTGACGACGTCCTCGTTCGCCGAGTCATGCAGATCGGTCGCGATGACCGAATCGCCGCGTGCGACGAAGCGCTTGGCCAGTTCGAGGCCGAAGCCGGAAGCGGTGCCGGTGATGAGCACGCGCCGCAGGCCGCGTGGTTCGGGGGAACGGCCGAAGGGGCCCTCGCCGGATGCGGCGGCGAGGCCGGTCCGGGCCGGCGAAATCGCTCCGCCCGTGCGGCGGTCAACCCCGTGTACGGATCTACGTGAGCATCGACAGCAGGAACACGGAGTCCTCGTCTGCGTCGACCCGGTGTGGGACCATGGTGGGCAGGTGTGCGACGGTCCCCGGCGTGAGGACCTCGGTGCGGTCGCCTACGGTGAAGCGCACCTGGCCCTCGATGCATTGCACCATAATCGGGCGTGCAGCGCGGTGATCGGGCAAGGCCTGGCCGGAGCGGAAACGCATGGCGATGATGCTTACCCCGTCGGCCGTCTGCAGACGTTTCACCGCCGGGCCGTCGCCGTCCTTGGCGGGCGGAGCGGCGGCGACGACGTCATGAAGGCTCAGAGCCTCCGGATCGGCGGTCAATTCAGCTTGCTGGTCGTCGTCGAGGAACTCAATCTCGGGCCCGCGTCGGACGGCGGGCGATGCTTCGCGCCCGCTTTCGGAAGCGTTGGAAACGGCACCCGTCGCATCGGCGGCGTCGGCGGAATCGGCGGTGTCGCGCAGACGGGCCACGATGCCTATCGAGGCGAGGGCGTCGTCGTTCTCGACGAAAACGCTGCGCATGCCGAGAACGCGCTTACGCGCCGCGGGGTGCTTGATCATGTTGCCTGCGATGCGGGCAACTCCGGAGATCCCTTCGTCTTCGATCATCTGGGAGGGCTTGAGCAGGCCCATCTCCGCAATGCGGACGTGCTCGACCTCGAATCCGTGTTCTTCGAGGAGGTTTCGCCACTCCGCGACGGTGAGTGGTCGGGCGTTGACCCGGATGGCCTTGGACATCGCGATGCGAATCTCATCTTTCGTCGCCGCATCCAGGTCGTCGGGGGTCAACGCCAGTTCGTGGATCGCGTAGCGGCCGCCGGGAACGAGAATCCGACGAACCTCGTCGAGAATCGCCGCCTTGCCCTTGTCGCCTTGCATGGTGAGCATCGCCTCGCCCACGACGGCGTCCGCCGAGTCATCGCCGAGCCCCGTCGCTTGGGCCTTGCCTTCGGTGACCCGGCCCCTGTGGCCAACGACCTTGCCGGTCGTCTTGGCGGCGTCGGGGTCCTCGTCGATGCCGACGTAATCCCCCGGTGCGCGATTCAAGATTTCCGTCGCCGTAATCCCCAGTCCCGGTGCGAGTTCGACGACGCGGGCGTCGGTGAGGCGAGCCCGGTCGAGAATCCACTCCGTCATCTTCCGGCCACCGGGTCGAAGGACCTTTTTGCCCAGTCGGGCCAGTAGCCAGTGGCCCTGGAGTTGTTCGAAATCTCTGTCGCGTGCATTCATGGTGCGTCTCACTCGTCGTGTGGCCGGGCCGACGGTGTCGGCGACTGCGCCGGCCCGTTAACCCGCATGTAAAATACTGCTTTAGCAATTAACTTAGCCTTACCTGGCATATTTGTCGAGGGGTTGGCCCGAAACGCCGAACCGGGCCGTTGCAACGTAGATGTCCGACGACCCGGTCGATCCGAAAAAGGCGAGGTACCTGTCCTTCGGCGTCTGGTCTATACCGTCATCCGGTGTCGTTTGGTGGGCTCAGTCGATGCTGCGGTCCATGGTCCAAGCCAGCACCTCGGCATCGTTGATGGCGGTCATGGGCAGCGAGTCGACCTCGTCCGAATCCGCTGAATTCGATCCGTCGGCCGTGATGCGGGCAACGTCGCCGTCGTAAAGCGTCTCGTCGCCGAAGGATGCCGAGCCGCAGGCGACGAAGAAGTGGGTGAACCGCGACAACGGCACGTCGATGGTGCGGCCTGCGGGAACCCGGCCGATGCGCAACGTCGCGCCGGTGGTGCCGATGGTCAGCGGCGCGAGGCCCGGTGTGCCCGACGCGACCGGGACCAGCGTGCCGTCGGTGAGAGCATCGTTGAGGTCGACCTCGTCGTGGGAGGGAGCGGCACCGAGATCGTCGGGCGGCAACCAGGCCTGGACGACCCGCAACTTCTTGCCGTCGAGGTAACCGGAGGCATTGAGCTCGGAGTGGCGGATCCCGCGCCCGGCGCTGATTCGCTGCGCCATGCCGGGGTCCCTATGTGGATTGTCAATAGTCAGGCGGGACTTTCACGTACATCGTATGGTGGTGTAGCCGTGACTGATCGCCGGTCCGCATCGTGCGGGCCGGCGGTGATTAGCGCAGCGGCCTACGCAGCCGTGGCGATGGTTCTAGCAGGGATTTCTCGGAAGAACTCACACCGAGTCAACAGGGCATAGATGACGTTGCAGCGCCGCCGGGCAAGCCACATCACCGCGGCATTGTGCCTCTGTCCTTCAGCCCGTTTACGCAGGTAGTAGTCGCGCGATGCGGGATGGCAGTTCGACGCGATCCACGCCGATCGAAACATCGCGTTTTTCAACTGTTTATTGCCGGCCCTGGTGGGAAACTCG
>NZ_KV836176.1:58728-160172 GCF_001838255.1 Corynebacterium sp. HMSC073B01
TCGACATCAAGACCTGGGCAAGAGGGAACGATTCGAGCATCTCCGAGCCATGTCCGGCGATCGTGTCGCGCTGCGCTTGAAGCGCTTCGATGTTCGCCGCCAGCTGGGGAATGACCAATTCTGCTGCCGCCATGCCGGGTACCGTGACAGTTTGCTCGGCAAGGGCGGCGAAAATTGCGAGGGTATCAGGGTCCTTCTTGGCGCGGTTGCGTATCCACTTCAGGACCCGGCCTCGACCTGCGGCGGCCAGTTTTGTCGGACCTTCGTAGTGGATGAGCGAGTCCAGCACCAGCGTGCGCGAGAGAATCTCGCCTGCAAAGACGCGCTCGAGTGCGGGGTGAATCTGTGTGAGCACGCTGCGAAGGCTGTTTTTCGTTCGGGTGGCGTCTTTGGCGATGTCGTCGTGGAATCCGGCGAGCATCTTCAGCGCTGCTAGTGTCTCGTCGTCGCGGTCGACTGCCCGCAGTGTGTGCGGCATGGTGCGGGCGGTGTCGGCGATGATGAATGCATCCCGGCGGCGGTTTTTGATCGCCCGGGGTAGAGGTCGGCTGCTTTTCGCATGGCTAGGTCGGGGAGGTCTCCGACCGTGCAACCGCAGTCGCGGGCCACTGCGATGGGCAGGGCGCCGATGGTGTTGGGTTGATCGACGACCATGAGAACGCCGCCGTGGGCCTGCATGGACGCGAGGATTTCGCGCTGTGCGGCTTCGTCTTGGGGCAGTGGTTTGTCATAGATTCTCTCGCCGGTGGTGGTCAGCGCGCTGGCATGGTGGTCGGTTTTGCCGACGTCGAGGCCGATGATGATGTCGGGTGTTGTGGACGGTTCCATGGTGGTGTCCTTCTGTTGCGGCTGGTCGCCGGTGTCTTGGACATCCGTTGCAGGCACCCACGTTACGACGAGACCTCTGTTTGGTCCGTGGCCCTATTAGCTGTCAGCGGTTGTCCCCGGTGTCCGGTGGCAACACCCCCCGGATTATGGAAATGTTCACGCAGATAAGCCATACCGGGCCCGGTGACCGCGCCCCGTGAGGGGGACACCATCACGGTAACGGATCGAACGGCGGTCGTGAATTCGCACCTCAACAACGCCTGCAACTTAGACACTTTTTCACCGGCTCCTTGGGCGGGATTGGCTTACTTTTCTTGAAGTTTTAGGCCTACATCGGCACTCTCCAGAAGTTGTAACTAAACCGAACGTTCGTTACAGTTACTGGAATGACAAGTACCGACCACGCCGCTTCCACGAGGGCTAATCCGTCCACTCCAGTCACCCACAGGTGGGTCTTCCTCGCTATCATCAGCGCCGGCCTACTACTCATCGGCATAGATAACTCGGTGCTCTACACTGCCCTGCCAGTTCTGCGCGAGCAGCTCCACACAACCGAGCTGGAGGGCCTGTGGATCATCAACGCCTACCCACTGGTGATCTCCGCACTCCTCCTCGGCACAGGCACTCTGGGCGACCGCATCGGTCACCGCAAGATGTTTCTTGTGGGCCTGACGATTTTTGGCTTATCTTCCCTGGCCGCGGCCTTTGCGCCGCACGCCTGGGCGCTGGTCATCGCCCGCGGCTGTCTAGGACTGGGCGCCGCGACCATGATGCCGGCGACCCTCGCACTGCTACGTGAGACCTTCCGCCACCCTCGTGAACTTGCCACAGCTATTGGCATTTGGTCTGCCACGGCAACACTGGGTGCCGCCGCTGGCCCCGTCGTTGGCGGTTTCCTATTGGAGCACTTCTGGTGGGGCTCAATCTTCCTTATCAACATCCCTGTAGTAATTTTCGCAATCATTGGCACGCTGATTTTTGCTCCGCCGAATCAGCCCAACCCAGCCAAGCGCTGGGATTTCCTCACCAGCCTCTACGCGATGCTGGCCATGCTGGGCCTGGTTTCGCTCATTAAGGAACTCGCTGGTCATCGCTCCTCCACCGTCATCGTCGCAGCTATCGCCTGCGGGCTAGTGGGCGCGGTACTGTTTCAGCGTCGTCAGGCACGTCTCACTGAACCCCTCATCGACTTCTCCGTCTTCCGTTCGCGGATGTTTTCCGGTGGCGTGCTGGCAGCCGCGCTTGCCATGTTTGTCCTGGCAGGCGCCGAATTGATGACGACGCAGCGCTTCCAGATTTCCGTCGGATACACACCACTCGACGCAGGCTTGCTAGTTGCCACCGCGGCACTGGCGTCCTTGCCAGTTGGTGTCATCGGCGGCATGGTGCTGCATCGAGTGGGTTTCCGCACACTCATCACCGGCGGATTCCTCCTCAACGCCATCGGCCTGGCAGGCATGTACCACGGTGTTTCCTCGGGCAATTTCCCGCTCATGATCGCAGGATTGATACTGCTCGGCGCGGGCGCAGGTTCTGTGATGTCGGTGTCGTCGACCGCGATTATCGGCTCAGCCCCGAGGTCAAAGGCCGGTATGGCGGCGGCGATGGAATCCGTGTCCTACGAATTTGGCACACTGATCACCGTCGCAATCACAGGCAGCCTCCTACCCATGTTCTACGCCTTGTTCACGCCTGTCGACGCCAGCATCTCACTCACCGATGCACTTCACACGCCAGCGCTTAACGACGGCGCCCGCGCCGGCCTCGACAGTTCCTACCTGGCCATTTTGATTATCCTGGCTGTCGTTGCTGTCATTGCAGCGATTGCGACTGCGGTGGCATTCCGCGGCAACCCGAAGGAGACTGAATATGCGCACGAGTAAGCGCACTGCCATTCTCGACACAATCGTTGAGATTATCGAGACAAACGGCTTTTCCGAGGTCACCTACGAAAATGTCGCAACTCAATGCGGAATGAGTAAATCAGGGTTGATTTACCACTTCCCCTCCCGCGAAGACATGATTCGCAGCGTCCATGAGCACATGGCGCAGCTATGGGAGGAAGAACTGATTGAAGCCGCGGGCGGGCCCGCAGAGGAGGTCTCCCCCGCCAACCGCTTACGCGCAAACCTCCAGGTCTCGCTGGATACGGCAACGAGAGCTGAACTACTTATGTCCATCGACTCTGCCGCAGACCCGGAGCTGCGCGAGATTTGGACGCGCCTTTTGCGCCGATGGAATCCCCCGGTGGAGCAGATTGCCACCGACGAGGACGCCTGTATGGCCTACGTTGTCCAGATGATCTCCGATGGACTCTGGGCTAACGACTATCTCAATGGCAACCAGCTCACGAAAGCACAGCGCAAGGCAATCGCCGAGGCCGCAGCAAAGCTGATTCCAGAGTCGATGGAGTAGCCAGCTCTAAACGCCCTTGCGCTGAACGTCCTTGAGCTCGGAGTCAGTAGCCAGGCCGTAGTTAGCACCCTCATAGACGGCCTTTGCTCGACTCGTTCCGCCGAGCACATACTCACTAAAGGACAGCACCAGCGAGCCAAGCACATTCTTGGACGGATCATCCAGGTAGGTGCCGTGGTAGGAACCGGTGACTACCGCTTCCCAGGCGGGCCCTTCAGCATCGCGGTAACCACGTCGATCCGCATCAAAAGGAACGATGTCCTCGTGCTCCGCAATGGCGACCAGGCTTGGAATCTCCGGCGGTGTGGAGATTAGTCCAGCGTCGGAAGGCCCTGGGTTGATGGCAACCAGACCGCGGGTGACCATATCGATACCCGCAGCCTGGAAGGCTTTATCCATCCTGTTGTTCAGGAAGATTGCGGAGCCACCACCCGCAGAGTGCCCGACCAGCATCGTGCGGGAGAAATCGATCTTGCCTGCAAGTGGTGTGGACTCGTCCTCATTGGCCGCTGCGGCAACTGAAGCTGCCAGCACCATCTGTGGCGCGAACCAGTTGGTGAAGTTGTAGCCAAGGGCCACGACGTATCCGTGGCTTGCATAGAGTCGCGCTTGCGCGTCGTACATACCCGGCTCAGTACCAATGCCAGGGCTGAGAACCATCAGTGGCGCAGACTCCATGGAGTCAATATCCGCCGGGTAGATAAGCTGTGCGCCAACTGGGGAGGCGTTGGCCGATTCAGGCAATACGTCGTAGCAGCCGGTGGTGTCGTGGAGACCGTGGAGGTCCCGCAGTACGCGGTTATAGATGGTGTAGACGACACCATCACATGGCAGTGCTTCGCGGGTTGCGGCAACTGGATGGGAGCCCATCGCTCCGAACTCCTTGCGCAGCTGCCCCGCCTCTGGGGCGAACGGCTCGGTGATATGGCCACTTTCGCCACCGGAGATGACGCGGTTCACGCCACCCATGACATCCACCAGACCACCGCCAATTTTGTCCACGGTTTCCGAGTTCTGGTAGTCAATAGTGCTTTCGCGTGCAGTGATATCCGGCAGCTGACCAATGCGCGGTGCCGCCTGCGCTGGCACCTGTCCGCCGAGAACTACACCAGCTGCGAGCGAGAGAGCAGCCACCTTCGAGAACGTACGCCCCTCCCCTCGGCGGGATGCCGACACGGCCTTTCCGGCGGCACTTAGTGAACCAATCATCGTTTTTCCTTAACTCTTGCCAAAAGCCTTGGAATACGAATCTACCTAATGCGTAAAGACGTACGTAAAGACAGAATCATCCTCCCCCATACTTCACCCCTCAAACAATCATTCAGGGCGCTACAAATGTTCACTCTCGCCCACAATTAGCACTATTACCCCCATTTCCTACCCCCTTTCTAAGAGTGCGCAAACTCAGAAAAACCCACCTCACCACCGTTACCCACATATTTTTATTACCTTTTTCCACAAACGCCTCCGCTGCCTCCCCGCCAGCGCATACCTTATTGACACCAAGGAGAAAGCGGTCACGCCCACGCTCACTGTTAACCGACAACCGAGTGTGCATGGCCCTTAATAAAACCCCCGAACAGAAAAGAACTCCCACAATGAGAATCGGCATCCCTTTAGAACCCGATCCCCAGCAAACAATTGTGGCTGCGACCCCGGAGACCGTCGGCAAACTCGTCAAGCTTGGCTACGAGGTCGCCGTGCAGGCTGACGCCGGCCTGGCTGCTAAGTTCACCGACGCGGACTACGAATCCGCCGGTGCCACCATTGTCGACGAGTCTGTCTGGCACAGCGATATCGTCGTAACGCTCGACACTCCGCCGGAGCAGTTCCGTGCACTGCTTAACGACGGTGCCATGCTGATCAGCCGACTTGCGCCAGGCCGAAACGAAGAACTGGTCGAAGAGCTCGCGCAACGCAACATCACCGCCCTTGCTATGGATGCAGTTCCCCGCATTTCCAGGGCACAGTCGATGGACGTACTGTCGTCGATGGCCAACATCGGCGGCTACCGCGCAGTAGTCGAAGCGGCTTCTGCATATGGTCGCCTTTTCACTGGTCAGGTGACTGCCGCAGGAAAGATGCCACCAGCTACCGTTTACGTCATCGGCGCTGGTGTCGGCGGACTTGCGGCGATCGGTACGGCCAACTCTATGGGCGCGGTTGTTAAGGCAACAGACCTGCGCCCTGAAGCCGGTGAACAGGTCGAATCGATGGGTGCAGAGTTCATCCCGATTCCGGCCGCCACCGAGAAGTCCGAAGATGGCTACGCCAAGGAAATGACCAATGATCAGGCTGCCGCTGCCGCGAAGCTCTACTCCGAGCAGTCCGCGCAGGCTGACATTGTCATTACCACCGCGAATATCCCTGGCCGTCGCTCTCCACTGCTGCTGACTGCTGCCGATGTTGCAGCTATGAAGCCAGGCAGCGTCATCGTCGACATGGCTGCCGCCGGTGGCGGCAACTGCGAGATGACCGTTCCAGGCAAGACCATTGTCACTGACAACGGTGTGACCATCATCGGTTACACCGACCTTGCAGGACGTCTGCCCGCGCAGGCATCGTCGCTGTACGGCCAGAACATTTTCAACCTGTTCAAGCTGATCACGCCGGAAAAGGATGGCTCTCCAGTTCTCAATCTCGAGGACGAGATTATCCGTGGCATCACGGTGACAAAGGCTCGCTCACAAAATGGCGCCGGCGCTACCGGAGCTGAGATTCTCTGGCCACCACCGCCAATCAAGGTCGCTGTCACCCCTGCTGCCCCACTGCAGGAGCAGCAGGCTCACCAGGCCGCATTAGAAGAGAATGCGCCGGAGAAGGTTTCCTTCATGGGATCTGGCCTGGGCTCGAAGATTGCTCTGGGCCTGACGGCACTGCTGGCAATTGTGGTTATGCTCAGCGCACCGCACAGCGTGAGCGCCAACTTCATGGTTCTCACCTTGGCTATCGTGCTTGGCTTCTACGTAATCTCCGCGGTCACGCCGCGCCTACACACACCGCTGATGTCTGAGACCAACGCGATTTCCGGCATTGTTCTGGTGGGTGCGATTCTCCAGGTGGGAAGCTCCAACCTGCTGGTTTCCGGTCTCGCGTTCGCGGCCATCGTGGTTAGCTCCATCAATATCTTCGGCGGTTTCGCCGTCACCGACCGCATGCTTGGCATGTTTGTGAAAGAGGAGGCATAAAGTCTAATGGCTAGCATTGATACTGCTTCGCTTCTGGACTGGACCTACCGCCTGTCCAACGTCGGCTACATTGTCGCCGCCGTCCTGTTCCTCGCTGCCCTCTCGGGCCTGTCCAAGCCGGAGACCGCTCGCCGCGGTAACTCCTTCGGTATCGCCGGTATGGCTGTAGCCGTCGTCATTGCCATCTTCCAGGCACTCGTCACCGCAGACACCAAGCCGGATACTCACTTCTCGCCGCTGATTACCCTGATTCTCATCGCCGTCGCTATCGGCATCGGTGGTGTCATCAGTATCAGTCGCGCACGCCGCGTTGCCATGACTGGCATGCCGCAGCTGATTGCACTGTTCAATGGTCTGGTCGGACTCGGCGCTATCTTCATCGGCTTCAACTCCTACATCTTCGCCGAAGATGTAGCCCCCGATGCCCTGAAGTTCCACTTCGGTGAGGTCTACATTGGCGTCTTCATCGGCGCTGTGACCTTCACTGGCTCCATCGTCGCAGGCCTGAAGCTGTCTGAGAAGATCAAGGGCTCGCCGCTTCTGCTGCCGGGCCGCAACGCTCTGAACATTGCCATTCTGGTGGTCACTCTGGTTCTCCTGGCTGTCTTCATCGCAACCGGCACCGAGGGCGGCGCCATCGCATGGGCATGCATGGTTGCAGTGACTGCTTTGGGCCTGTTCTTGGGCTGGCACCTGGTCATCGCCATCGGTGGCGGCGACATGCCGGTTGTCGTGTCCATCATGAACTCGTACTCCGGCTGGGCCGCCGCTTTCACCGGTCTCATGCTTGGCAACCCGCTGCTCATCATCACTGGTGCGCTGGTTGGTTCCTCCGGCGCCTACCTGTCGTACATCATGTGTGAGGCCATGAACCGCTCCTTTGCCAACGTTATTCTGGGTGGCTTTGGCTCCGAGGCTTCGTCGGGAAGCGCCGTGGAAGGCTCCCACACCGAGGTCAGCCACGAGGACACCTCCGAGATTCTGCGTGATGCAGACAAGATCCTCATCGCTCCGGGTTACGGTATGGCTGTGGCACAGGCTCAGTACGCTGTTGCTGACCTAGTCCGTAACCTGCGTGAGGCCGGCAAGGAAGTGGTCTTCGGTATCCACCCAGTCGCTGGCCGCCTGCCGGGTCACATGAACGTGCTGCTGGCTGAGGCCAAGGTTCCCTACGACATCGTGCTGGAGCTGGACGAGGTCAACGATGACTTCGCTGATGTGGATGTCACCCTGGTCATCGGTGCAAATGACACCGTCAACCCGATGGCAGAGCAGCCGGGCTCCCCGATTGCGGGTATGCCGGTGCTGAAGGTGTGGGAATCTGAGCGCGTGATTGTTCTCAAGCGTTCGATGGGTTCGGGTTACTCAGGCGTGCAGAACCCGTTGTTCTTCAACGAAAACACCGACATGCTTATCGGCGATGCGAAGGCCAGCGTCGACTCTCTGAACCGCATCCTGGCGAGTTCGAAGGTCAACGCTTAAAACTTCAGGCAAGCAACGCCGTACAAATCGGAGCCTAAGTACTTTCCCCTAGGACCCGTCACGAACCATCGTGATGTGCTCAATGCCGGCTTCCATGAAGGTCTCCCCGATCTCATGGAAGCCGGCTTTTGCGTACACAGCCTTCGCCTGCGTCTGGGCATGCAGAATCAGCCCCGTATCCGGGTGGTCAGCGATGACCTGCTGCAGCAGTTTCGAGGACAACCCCCTACCCCGGCTCGCAGCATCGACGACAACTCGGCCGATGGTGCGCGGGTAGCTCGTCGAGAACTCATCGAGCGTGTCAATTACACGCAAGTACGCAATAATCTTGCGGGAGTCATTGTCGTCGCGGATGAAATAGTGCTCCGCGGTAGCTTCCAGGTCGCGCCAATCCATTTCCGGCTCTGTACAGGACTGCTCAAGATAGAACACATCGGTGCGCAGTGCCGAGATGGAATACACATCGGTCGCACTGAGTTGAGAAAAGGAGGCGTGTTCAATCATGGTGGCTGATTTTACTGCGAAGAACGGTGTGACGCTCATAGCTGGCAAACGTAGTGGCGCACCATCGCGCAGAATGAAGCCGCAGACCTATACCGCCCGCACCCGGCGGAATTGTACCTTCGCGCCGGGCACCAATTGCCCGGCCCTCGACAATGACGGCTCCGTCAACACACCAATGACCGGATATCCACCCGTCGCCGGATGATCAGGACCGAAAATAATCGGCTGCCCCGATGCGGGCACTTGTATCGCACCGGGGACCATTCCCTCGCTTGCCAACTCATGGGTGACCTGGCGCTCAAGAGTAGTCCCATTCAGCCGAAGTCCGACGCGGTTGGCCTCTTGCGTCACGGTCCATGTCTCGTGAAAGAAATCACTGACGCTTTCCCGCGTAAACCAGTCCGCCCGAGGGCCAGGAACAACATCTAAGCGCGCAGCCTCGCTCGACCAATGAGGCGCGGGATAAATTGCGATTGACGACCCCGTCGAATACTCCGGGTCGCCGACCTGCAAGACCTGACCGGCCTGCAAAGGCGCTGGGCCGAGCTTGCCGAGCGTATCGTATGACCGCGAGCCCAGCACTTCCGCGACATCGATGCCCCCTCGAATCGCGACGTACCCGCGAAGACCTGCATCGAAGGTACCAAGCCGCACAATTGCCTTCGCCCCGACCACAATTCGACTATTCATCGAGGTCTTGATGACCTTGCCATCCTGCTCGACAGTCACCTCACCGTGGGCTCCTGCGAAGGATATGATTGCTCCCTCCGCTACTTGGAACTCCAACCCGCCGACGACGCACTCAAGCACCGCCAGGCTTTCTTCGTTGACAACCATCCGGTTAGCAGCTGCCGCGGACTCGTGGTCGAACGCACCGGAAGTACTCACGCCCAGGCTGCCTTGCCCTGCACGGCCCAAATCCTGAATCGTCGTCAATATGCCGGGTCGAATAATCTCGATAGAATTCTTCATCTCTTCCGCCCCCTTTTTCTACGCCGCACTCACCGTAGAAGTCGCTTCAAATTGCACCTCAACCCCGGGCTCAAGCAGCGCCGGATTAGGCCGATTCAAGTCCCACATCTCCACATCTGTATGTCCCAAGAGCTGCCAGCCACCGGGCGAATCGATGGGATATACACCTGCGAATTGGCCCGCAAGTCCGACGGAGCCCTTGGGAACTCGAGTGCGCGGCGTCGTAAGGCGGGGAATATCAAGCGGCTCTGGCCACCCCTGACCGCTCCCGCGCACCATGTAATAAAAGCCCGGCGCGAATCCACCGAACGCGGCCGTCCAAGGGCGTTCGCAGTGCCAATCGATCAACGCTTGAGGGCTCATCCCAAGGCTTTGTGCCAAGGACTCAAGGTCCGCGCCGTCATAGTGAACGGGAATCGTCATTGTTTTTCGCTTGTCGACGGTCTGCCTCTGCGCATTGTTGCCCCGCAGCGCGGTTTCTACTGCGCCGAGGTAACGACGAGCCGGTCCGCGAAAGCGAAGAAGGAGCGTTTGGGCTGCAGGTACCCTGTCAACGAGTCCCTCAATCTCAGCCGCAGCAGAGTGTGCACGAAGTACCTTCGCCAACGGATTGGCCGATGATGAATAGTCGATAAGCAGCGCATTTGTTCCCATAGGGCGAATCTCGGCCATGGCGGTGCTGATCCTTTCTTTCTTGCGGGGTTGAAAAACTGCGGTTGATAAGACCGGTGTGCGAGTCCGCGCTATACGTGGGCAGCGACAGTGACTCCGGCGTCGACGAGCCCTTGGCGAATCATACGGGAGAGTTCGACCGCACCAGGGGTGTCTCCGTGCAAACAAATAGAGTCAGCCTGCACGGTCAACGGTGAACCGTCGTAGGCGACGATTGGTTCCCCGCTAGCCATTGCAATGACGCGTTTGACGACGGCATCGGGTTCTACAATGACCGACCCCTCGAGTACTCGGGACACCAGAGTTCCATCGGAGTTATAAGCGCGATCTGCAAAAGCTTCCCTAATCACAGGGAGGTCCGCGTCGAGGCTGAGCCGTTCGATGACCGACCCCGGCTGCGCCATAATGGCAAGCTCATCTCCGCAGGTGGAGCGAGCGAGCAGGAGCGCCTCCACCACTGCAGCGGCCTGATTTTCATCCACTGCGATGCGGTTGTAGAGGGCACCGTGGGGCTTGACGTAGGAAACTTCGGTACCCACCGCCCGTGCACATGCCGAAAGTGCACCAATCTGGTAGACGGTTTCGGCTCGCAATTCTCGATGTGCGTAATCCATGCGACGTCGTCCAAACCCGGGGAGATCTCGGTAGGCGACGTGCGCGCCGATGCGAATTCCGCGCGCAGCAGCTGCCTCACAGGTCTCCATCATGACGCTAGCGTCACCCGCGTGATACCCGCAGGCAATATTGGCACTGGTCACAATGTTCAGCAGAGCGATATCATCACCCATCTTCCACGAGCCGAACGCTTCCCCAAGGTCAGAGTTGAGATCGATAGTGGCGCCCATAAACGTCACCGCTCCTTCCAAGTAATAATGCTGGTCTTTGTACCGTTGTTATGTTGGTTCTCATCTGAGCTGTGCGAGAAACCGGGGGGGATTAGCCGAGCATTTCAAACACACCGCCGAATGAGCGCCACGCCAAGAACCAGGCGACTGCGACACCCAAGATTCCGATAGCCGCCAACCACTTCGGGTACTTGTAACCATTCATGAGATCCGCACGGAACAGCGCGATGTAAATCAGCACACTAACGCCAATTGGAAGAACCAAACCATTGAAGGCTCCGGCGAAAACCAACAGCGTCGCTGGAGCCGTACCGATGACACCGAAGAGCAGCGTGGAGATTGCAATTAGGACAATGGTGATCGTGTTTTGAGTCTTGGCTCCAGCACCCGAGGAACGAGTCAGAAATGTTGCTGAGGTGTAGCTGGCACCCACAATCGACGAGATTCCCGCAGCCCACAGGACAACGCCAAAGAAGCGCATACCCCAATCTCCTGCCGCAGCTTGGAATGCCTCTGCAGCGGGGTTTCCATCCGTATTGAGGACCACGCCACCCGCAACCACTCCCAAGACAGCTAGGAAAAGGAGGAAACGCATGATGGCTGTGACGATGATGCTCGTAACAGATGAGCGAGTGGTCTGTGCGAGGTTCTCTACACCGCCGGCGCCAGCATCAAGCATGCGGTGAGCGCCAGCGTAAGTAATGTAACCGCCAACAGTGCCACCGACGAGCGTGATGATTGCCAACAAATCAATCGTGTCGGGCATGACCGTGTTCTTCAGTGCTTCCCCTACTGGCGGGTTAGAACTGAACGCCACAATTCCAGTGACCAGAATCATCACGACACCGAGCACAACGAGTGCCTTGTCCAGCGCCATACCCGCCCGCCGGGAGAGGAAGAAGCCAATGGCGAGGATTGCAGTAACAATGCCGCCAATCTTTGCGTCCACGCCCAACATCGCGTTCGCACCAAGTCCAGCACCGCCGACGTTGCCAATATTGAAGACCACACCACCGATGACAATGAGAATTGACATTAACCAGCCCAGCCCCGGAAGCACGGCGTTGCCGAGCTCCTGCGCGCGGCGTCCAGAGACAGCAATCACTCGCCACACGTTGAGCTGAATCGCGATATCAAGAAGCACCGAGATCACAATGGCAAAGGCGAAAGCCGCGCCAAGCTTGGCCGTAAAGGTTGCGGTCTGGGTGAGGAAGCCCGGCCCGATAGCACTGGTCGCCATCAGGAATACGGCGCCGAGGAGTGCCGTTCGCCGCGCCTTATGGGCAGATGTTGAAGCGTCCATAGCGTAAGGCCTTTCCCTACAAGTCTGACGATTCCCACGTTGAAGGATTCCTACGTTGAAGATCGCCTGCACAGAGATTGTTGAACAATGTCTCGTATGTTAATTGGTGATGGCCGCCACACAAAAGTGCTTTAGTAGTCTGTATTACATGACTACCCCCGGAAACATCCTCGACGATCAGACCCGCACGTCCTCTGGGGAAAAACAACAAGACGTTTCAGTAGCGGATGTCACCGCAACTGTCCTGCGCCGAGAGATTCTCGCCGGAAAGCACTATAGCGGCGAGCAGCTCCGTGAAACCCAACTTGCTGCGCGACTGCAGGTCAGCCGCAACACCATCCGACAGGTCTACCGCAAGCTGGAATCTGAGGGGTTACTCACTCATATTCCTCATCACGGCGTTTTTATAGCCTCCTTCGACAAACAACGCATCCGCGAACTGTATGCCTTTCGCCATGTCGTCGAATGCGGAACACTGCGATCGCTAAGCAAGAGCCAGGCAAAGCTCCTCGGCGAAGAGATTCTTTCTATTTGTGGTTCACAGTCATCATTGAACCTTCCCGAACGGAATAATGCCTTTCACCTCGCCATCGTCAGAGCTTCCGGGTCCCCCGACCTGTTAGCCACCGCCGAATCAATTCAGGCCCAACTCCGTCTTTGCTTCCTCTCCTACCCCCAAAGCATCGAACTCCATGCCCGATACGCCGATCGCCACATCAGTATCGCCAAAGTTCTCATCGAGGACACCCCAAACCACGCCGCCGACCTCCTCAGCGCCTACCTCAATGAGTCGTTCAGTGCCGTCACCGCTGCCCTCCCGCTTGCCGACCGTTGATAATTAGCTGCTAGGACTACAGTGATGGACATGGCAGCAAATTCAGGCAACGCATACGCAATGACCATTCCGGAGTTCGGCCCCGCTGACATTTTCACCAGGACACTTATCGATCATGCTCAGCCCGGTCCCGGCGAAATCCTGGTCAAAACCACAGCCATCGGCGCGAATCCGCTGGACTACAAGATGCGCGATGGCTCTTCCGGTCTGTGCACAAAATTCAACCCTCCCGCCGTCCTCGGACGCGAAGCCGCGGGTGAAGTCGTTGCCGTCGGCGAAGGTGTGGACAGCTTCGTCCCCGGCGACCGTGTCTTCGGCATGCGCGGCTTCGACGACTTCCGCGGCACCTACGCAACGCACAACGTCTTCCCCGCCGACGGTGTGGTCCGAACGCCCGATTCGCTTGACGACGTTACCGCTGCGGGTCTTGCCCTAGTGGGAATCACGGCGACCGTCGCTGTCGAGCAGCTTGCAAAGGTAAAAAGCGGTGACACCGTACTCATCCATGGTGCAGGTGGCGGTGTTGGCCAGCTGATGACACAGCTGGCGGTTGCCCGTGGCGCAACTGTGTTGGCCAGTGCGTCGTCACGCCATCATGAAAAACTAGTGGGCTTTGGCGCGCAGCATATTGATTACACAGCGGAAGATGTATTCGAGGCTGTGCGCCGGCGGTTCCCCGAGGGCGTTGATGTTGTGCTCGATGGCGTGTACTTCGACACTTTCCTACCCTCGCTGGATGTGTTGGCATCGGATGGTCGGATTGTGGCGCTGCCTTCACTGGCCGACCTGACACCGGCGAGGGAACGTGGCATTGAGGCACACATTCCGGCCATTTCGAATGACACGACTATTTATGCCGACCTGGCCGACCGCGTGGTTGCCGGTGAGATTTCACTTCCTATCGGCCTGACTAAGAATCTCACCGAAGTCGCGGAGGTCCACCGAGTATTGGAAGACGGGCACGCTGACGGCAAGATTGTGATGACCGTCGAGTAAACCAGGCGCGTTACTACAGCTCGCGACGAGCGTTCTGATACGTCTTCGTCAGCGAGCACCACAGCTCGTCGGCATCAGAGATGGCTTCCACCAGCTCCCGGTTGGTCATAGTTTCGCGCTGCTCGCGCAGTCGGTTGTTTAGCTTCCGGGCACGAGAGAGCTCACCGCGTAGCTCGATGAGCTCCGGCGTAGCCTCACCGGAGGCAAATACATCCTTGTAGATGGTGCCGACACCCATTGTGGTGTTCACATTGTCCCAGGCAGTAAGGATTGCGGTGAGCTGGTACTCGGTGTCCATGGCAATCTGCTGCAGCTCCGCGTGATTACGCTCGGCGAGCTCGTGCGCCTCAGCACTACGGCGCACACCGGCCCACGCCTGGTATGCGATGAGAATCGCAAGCACCAAACCCGCCACTGGCAATGCATATTGCAGAATCCACAGCGTGACACCGAAGAGCTGAATAATCAGGCCAAAAAAGAAAAATACGACAATGACCGTCACGCACCCGTTGTCGGAGCCTGAACGTTTACTCACCGCGGTGTCACCTCCGCCGCAGCATTCAAGATCGCATCGGCCCCCAGGTGGCTGGCGTAGCCAAGTCCAATGGCTGCTGCCAGAAGGAGTATTGCCAGCAGCGTATAGACGATTGCCTCTTTGACAGTGCTAGTAACCGCAATGCGCTGCTCTTCGTAGTCAACCAGGGCACGCATGTCTTTGGTCGAGGCATTCAATCGACGTTCGAGGTCAACCATGTGTTCCTGCTGCTCGGCGCGTGAGATAGCGATGGCATTCAACGGCACATCAACACTCTCGACACTGGCATATGCCTGCCGACGAGCACTCTTCACGCTGTCGAACGACACTGACGGTGCGGGTGGCACTTTCGTCGGCCCAGTGAGATTCCGCGACACCTTATAGTAAGAGCGCGCTGCGGCTCTCGTCAGTTGGTTGTTGGAGTCGCCTTGATTGCCCATAGTGCCGAGTCTGCCACATGAATTTTCTTTGGCTCGTTATCGCCCACCTCATCGATGATGGCGAAGACATGCATACCTGCATATGGTGCGGCTTCGGCTCGGAGCACGGTCCCCGGGCCTACCCCTGATGTCGCCAAATAGCGCAGTAGTTCAGGGTCGGAGTCGTTAATGCGATCGACTACCACCATCGCGCCGGCTTCGATATCCGTCAGGTCGGTGCGCACTGCGCTGGCGATGGTACCGCTTGCGCTGGGAATTGGATCGCCATGCGGATCGCGCTCAGGGAATCCCAGCATTGCATCAATGCGACTGATGAAATCATCCGAGACCGCATGTTCAAGCTTTTCGGCTTCCTCGTGAACCTCATCCCAGGTGTATCCGAGAGTCGAGACCAAGAAGCTTTCAATAAGCCGGTGGCGCCGCACCATGATTAGCGCAATATCCCGCCCACGGTCCGACAGGCTAATGCCCCGATACGGCTCGTGGTTGACAAGGCCACGTGCAGCTAGCTTCTTCACGGCCTCGCTGGCGGTGGGCTTCTTTTCACCCATCCGCTCAGCGACATCGCCAAGTGCCACTTTTTCACCGGTGCGCTCGTGCAAATCCCAAATGACCTTGAGGTAGTCCTGGGTCTTTGCTGGTAAATCCTCCACGTGCATTCTTTAGACTCTAGCGTTATTGCGTGTTGCCGCAATCTTGAGGGGGACATAGAAACAGCCGGCGCACACGCCAATGCAGCCGCCAACTGACAGATTCGCCGCCACCGCAATGAATAGCCCCACCAGGCCAATCGCGATACCCATCAATGGCGCCAACACGAATAGCAAACGGGTATCGTTCACTACCCCAACGAGCGCAGCTGCCGGGGCAGCTAGCAGCGCGATGGATAGAATCGTGCCGACAGCCGGAATCAGCGCCACCAGAGTCAGAACGATTAGCCCGCTGATGACCAGCTGTGCTTTTCTCCTCGAATGCGCGACCCCGAAAGACTCCGGATCGAATGTGAAGTAAATCAGCTGGCGCCACCGAGCCACCAGCACCAACGCCACCAGCAGCAAGAGCCCACCCGACAGCGCAATATCAATCTTGTTCACGTTAAGTACGCTGCCGACCAGGAAGCTTTCTACCTTCACCGGCAACGGGGCGAACCACTTGTTCAGGAAGTAGCCCAGTGCGAACCCAAATGTCAGCACAATTCCTGCCGCCGAGGACGTCGTTCCCACCTTTGACAGACCGAACAGTGCCCCAATCGGAATACACATCAGAAATGCTCCGATAAAGAGGAACACCGAAATCCACGAGTGGCTCAGGCCGAGCGCTGCCGCAATAACAACGCCCACAACCGCGCCGGGAAAAGTCGCATGTGTAATCGCTTCTGCGAAGAACACTTGTTTTCCCAGCACCGCGAGCACCCCAACTACTCCAGCCAGGGCTCCTACCAGTATCAGTTCGATAATGGGCAAAATCAGGATGCTAGACACGGTCTCCTCCCAGCACGACGCGCAGCCCCAGTGCCATGAAATACAGTCCCACCGAGGTCAGCGCGACGACTGCCTGAGGCGACACCGGCCCCAAAGGCACCAGTGCCAAACCAACGATTCCGCTGAGGCAGCCCACTGCAATCGCAATCGGCACCATCACATGAACTCGGCGAGTCAGCAGTCTCGCCGCCGCTCCCGGCACGACCAGATATCCGACTACCAGAAGCACGCCCACAGCGCTTGCCGACGACACCACGACCGCAGCAATCGCCGCGTTAATGGTGAGGTCGATGCCCCACACATTGACGCCTGCGGCTTTGGCACCGAAGCGATCAAAGGCAACAAACACCTGCCGGCGCCAGGTCACTGCGATAAGAACCAAGGCGATGGCACAGACAATCAGGGCGCTGGTGAGACGGGAGTCAGTGACTTCCAGCAGTCGCCCGAACATGAGCGCTTCCAGCTGTCCTGACTGGTCACCTTTCTTCAGCGAGAGAATCACACCGATGGAAAAGAAGCTGGTCAGTACAACTGCCACTCCGGCTTCCGACATGTGCGAGCGCGATACCAAGGTCAGTGCTACTGCCACTACCACCGCAAATGCTGCAGCCACCGGGATAATCATGTCGATGCCGCCGAATACGGCACCGGCCACAATTCCGGGAAAAATCGAATGCACCATGGCCTCGGCATTGAACTCGAGGCCACGCAGGTTCACGATGACACCGACCAGGCCAGAGACCGCCCCGAGGGCAATCAGCAGCACTAGTGGCCTGAACATGAAAGGCGCTACCCCAAGCTCATTCGCAAGCTCAGTCCACATAGGCTGGCACCAACTTCGAGGTCGCACCAAAAGCCGGCTGCTCCGCCACAATTAATGTGTTTTCGCAGGTCTCCTCAGCAAGAACAAGATCATGGGTGGCCGCGATAATTGCCGTGCCATTTTCCTTCAGTTCGTTGAGGAGATTCAGCAGCATCGCCCGATTTTCAGTGTCGAGGCCGTTGAACGGCTCGTCGAGAAGCACGAGTTGCGGACGTGCGACGATGGCACGCGCCAACAGAACGCGTTGCTGCTGACCACCGGAGAGGTTGCCGAAACGTTCACTGGTGCGGTCGGCAAGCCCGACTTTGGCTAGCGCTGCGTGGATGCGTTCTTTGCGGTGTCCAAGCGGTTGGAAGGGGCGCAGTTCGTGCAGCACCCCCATGGCGACGACATCGAACGCCGTGACCGGAAAAGTGCGATCGAGGTCTGCCGACTGCGGGACGTAGGACACAATCTTCGCGTTGTTGTGCATCTCACCAGCGAGAAGACGAGTCCCACCTAGGATTCCGCGCAGCACAGTCGTTTTTCCAGAGCCATTGGCGCCGATGAGTGCAAGCCCGGTACCCGGCGCGACATTGGCGGTGATGTGATTGACGATGGGTACCGCCGTGTAGCCGAATGAGGCATCGCGGAGCGTGACTATGGGGTCAGCAGACATGGGGTTAGCTAAGCGGTTACGGCTCACTTGATGCCCTCTGGCAGCGGCGCGACAGTTCCGTCCCATGCCGTCACGACCTGAGTGACGTTGTGGATGATTGAACCAATGTAGGTCTCGCCGTCACTTCCGGCCGGACCTAGCGAGTCGCCGTAGAGTGCGTCCTCACCAACGATGGCCTTGACACCCGCGGCCTTGGCAATCGCCTCAATTGACTTCGAGTTGTTCGAGTTTTCCGCAAACAGCGCGGTTGCACCCGAGTCCTTCACGGTCTTTGCCGCCTCGGCGATATGCGCGGCCGTGGCATCCTGCTGCTCGTTGAAATCAGACAGCGCTGCGCCGATGAAGTTGATATTGAACTCGTGGGAGAAGTATCCAAAGGCGTCGTGGCTGGTAAACAGTACAGGGTCCGACACAGTGGCGATGGACTTATTTGCCCACTCATCCAGCTGATCCAGCTTCTCCTGGTAGACCGCAACGTGGTCGGCGATGGTGGACTTCAGCTCATTGTCACCACGTTCCTCGGCGACCTTTTCCAGGGCGTAGCCGATGTTGGCAACCTGAATCTTGGCGTTCTTAGGCGAGGTCCATACGTGCGGATCGAAGCGAAATTCCGCCTCCTCACCGGGCTCTTCCGGCGGGAATGGCCATGGGGAGACATCAATCTTTTCCACACCTCGGTCAATGGTGTAGTTACCATTCTTCGCCTTCTCTGTCGGCAGTGGCTTGGTTTTGTCCATATCCTTGGCCGCCTTCATGGCATCTACGTCACCTGCAGTGAGAACGCCACTGGTCACTGCCATCGTTCCGGAAAAGCCCGAGGACTCAATCGCCTGGTCCAGGAAGTGCTCCAGATCGACTCCGTTGACGAACAAGAGATCCGCGTTACCAGTCTTGCTCAGCTGCTCATGGGTCATTTCCAACTCATGAGCCGTTGCATTCGGCGCCAACAGGCAGGTCAGATCCACTTCATCGATGTCCAGCTGCTTCACGTAATCACAAATCTGCGTCGTGGAAGCCACGACGTTGATTGGGTTCTCGCCACTGGCTCCCTCACTGCTATCGCCACACGCTGCAAGGCCAGCGCCGGCTAGCAAAATCGAAAGGCCCACACACATGGACTTGGCTGATCGCGAAAGCTTTCCGGAAATTGTCATGTTGGTGTCCGCTCTTGATTGTTTGTTCCTGCTTTACGACGGCTACGCTGACCGGCCGCTTCAGTAAATCGGGTCACCTTAGGGGCGGTTGGGGCGCACTTCGCCGTTCATCTATCACGTGTGAGAGTAAACCTAACGACAGCGATTTTCAACCTATTGAACTTAAGTGTTTTCGGTATGACATTTTTTAAGGATAAACATTGAACAACCCCTATCCACAGGCCGTCACGCCACAGCGCCAACCTTCACGCCACAACATCAGCCATGATGGAGACATGGAAGCGAAGATTTATCACAACCCCCGCTGCTCAAAGTCCCGCCAGGCTCTCGCCGTATTACGCGAAGCCGGCATCGAGCCGGAAATCATCAAGTACCTAGACACTCCTCCAACCAAGGCCGAGCTGCGCTCGCTAATCGAGGCGGCAGGCCTGAACGTCATCGATGCCGTGCGCACCAAGGAAGCAGAGTTCAAGGAACTGGAACTCTCCAAGGACTCCAGCGACGAGGAACTTCTGGACGCAATGGTTGCGCACCCACGCCTGATTGAGCGCCCGTTTGTCGTCACCAATAAGGGGGTACGGATGGCGCGCCCCACCGAGGCTATTAACGACATTCTCTAACCAATGACATGCGTTAATCGCCTTTACACCAACCCCCTCCACAGGCCTCCAAGACCGGGAAGTTAACAACCCGTTAATAGGGGATAAAGTCGCTGTAAACTCACCGCTGAAACGATAAAGCTATCCGCCTGCCGCCCTAGCCACCCGCACAGGTTGCACCAGAGGCAACGGCGGCCTTCAGCGAAAGGACTCTCATCATGAGCAGTCAGAGGCTCGGCTGGCTCAGCGCCCCCGGCCCAGCAGCTCCCCTTCCCGAGGAAAAGATTGCCCCGACCTACCGGACCTGGCGGTTCAACGTCTTCATGGGCATCTTCATCGGCTACGCGGGCTTCTACCTCATCAGAAATAACATCCCCCTGGTGTCCGCTGTGCTGGAAAAGCACGACCTACTGGGTGCAGCCGGAATTGGCATCGTAGCCAATGCGGTTCTCTTCTCCTACGGCCTATCCAAGTTCTTCATGGCCATGCTCTCCGACAGGGCCAATGCCAGGTACTTCCTCCCGCTTGGCCTAGCACTGTCCGCGGTCGTAAACCTCTTTGTTGCGTTCGTCCCAGCCATCAGCGCCTCTGTTGCGATTTTCGCGACAGTCATGTTCATCAATGGCTGGTTCCAAGGCATGGGCTGGCCTCCTTCTGGACGCGTTGTCGTCCACTGGTTCTCGACATCCGAGCGCGGCACTTTGATGTCGATCTGGAACACTGCCCACAATGTCGGTGCCGCCGTCGGTGGTGCTCTGGCAGCCTGGGGCTTGCATTCGTTCGCCACTTCCGATGCCGACTGGACTCCCGCATTCTGGCTACCGGCGATTGTCGCGCTCGTGATTGCTGCCATCGCATTCCTGCTGATTCGAGACAACCCGCAATCCATGGGACTGCCTCCGGTAGAGGAATACCGTAACGACCCAGACAAGGTCGAAGGAACTAATGACGAGGCACAAGAACCCTGGTTCGCAATCGTCAAGAACCATGTTCTTACCAATCCGGTTATCGTCATGTTGGCGCTGGCCAATGTGTTCGTCTACGCACTTCGTTACGGCGTTCTCAACTGGATTCCGATTTACCTGACAAACGAATTGCACAAGACCAACGTCACGGGCGGAATCATCGGATTCATGCTCTACGAGGGCGCAGCAATTGTGGGCACCCTGCTGTGCGGATGGGTCTCCGACAAGGTCTTCAAGGGTTGGCGCTCAGGCGCCGGCATGCTCTTCCTGATCGGCACCGGCATCACCATTTTCGCATACTGGCAGCTACCCGCTACGGCACCATTGTGGATGTTCTATGTGCTCATCTCCCTGATCGGCGCACTCATTTACGGCCCAATCATGCTCATCGGACTGCAGGCCATCGACCTCTCGCCTAAGTATGTTGCGGGAACCGCAGCTGGTTTCACTGGATTGTTCGGATACCTTCTCGGCGCAACACTCGCCTCCACTGGTGTCGGTCTCTTGATCGACTTCGCAGGCTGGAATGTCACATTCGCAACCCTCATTGGAGTTGTCGCTATTGCGTTTGTCCTCATGATCTTCGTCGGCAAGTACGAGCGCGAAGTCATGCACAAGGCAGATGAAGCCCGCACCAAGACAGCTCAATAGCCACTCAATAGCCGTCAGTCACGGTGTTGCCAGTCGAATCCCGGATTCGCTCCGTGAGTCCAAAACGGTCGCAACGTCGCCAATTCATCGGTACACTCTATGCCGCAAACGAAAAAACGCGAATAGACATTAAAAATGGAAGGAGTCTTCACCATGGGACTTATGGACAAGGCCAAGGAAGCACTGAGCAACGAAGAGAACACCGACAAGGTTCTGGACAAGGCTGAGCAGCTGGGCAAGGACAAGCTCGGCGAGGACAAGGCCGACCAGATCAAGAAGGTTCGCGACATGGCAGACGAGCGCCTGGGCGACAAGAAGTAAGCTACAGAGCTTCTTCACCCCGCATTAGCACCCTGTTTTCACAAGGGAGCTGGTGCGGGGTTTTGCTGTTCTTAGGGGACCCCACAGCCCCACCGACACGCCTTTATTGACAATTATTTTCAAATTGTCCATCATTAACCAAGTGAAAACTATTGTCGATAGAGCTTCTCTTCCGCGCACTCGAAAACAAAAACTTCGAGCCCGGCTCTTCGGCTTTCTACTTTTCCTGGCCGTCCCCGCCACAATCCTCTTGGCGATCTCCATAGGCCCCGCGGGAACAGGTTTCAGCAACGGCATCGTCGCGCTGCTCACCCCGCTCATCAAGACGCTTTCCGACGACCTCCCGGCTCTCAACCACCTTCTGCCAGAGATATCCCCTGCCACGCAATCACTTGTCTGGAGCATCCGGCTGCCCCGTGTCCTCCTTGCTGGACTGGTCGGTGCCTCGCTCGCTGTCGCAGGTGCAACCATGCAGGCAGTTTTTCGCAATCCGCTGGCCGAACCCGGTGTTACCGGTGTCTCCTCCGGTGCAGCAGTGGTAGCCGTCATTCTCATCGTCACTGGCGTGGCCGCGAAAGCACCGTGGGTTCTTTCGGCTGGCGCATTCATAGGCGCGTTGCTGGCTGTCATATTTGTCCAAATCGTCGCCGGTCTCAATGGCGGCAGTGGAGCAACCCTGTTGCTCGTCGGTATTGCACTCAACGCGTTCCTCGGCGCAGTCATCTCCGCCACCATCGCGAACGCGCCACACAGCGATGACGCTCAACAGGCCATGTTCTGGCTCAACGGCGATTTAACTGCTTCGAATTGGCAGGACATTGCACTGGCAGTCGGCCCCATTACCGTCGGCACGGTTATCTTGATGATGCTCATTCCCGAACTCAACCTGTTCCTCCTCGGCGAAGAACAGGCCGCTGCCACTGGTATGCGCACAGTGTGGATCCGGCAACTGCTGCTCGCCCTGGCTGCGTTAGTCACGGCAGCGGGCGTCGCTGTCACTGGCGTTATTTCCTTTGTCGGATTGGTCGTCCCGCACCTGATTCGCCTTGCCATCGGCCCCGATCACCGCAGCCTGCTGCCCATTTCTATGTGCCTCGGCGCAGTGTTTCTCATTCTCGCCGACCTCGTCGCCCGCAGTCTCTTTTCCCCAGTTGCTCTGCAAACTGGCACAGTCACCGCGTTCCTTGGCGCACCGGCGCTACTCGCGTTGATTCTTCGGCAAGGTGGCCGCCAGTCATGAGTCAGCAGACACAAAACCTCAGCGACCACGTCACTAAGCCAGACGCCGATAGCACCGCGCTGCTGCGGGCTACCGACCTCAGTGTCGGTTACCGCAATCGGACCGTCGTAAGTGGCGTGAACCTCGCTATTCGACCTGGCGAGGTCCACGGCATCATCGGTTCCAATGGCACCGGAAAATCCTCCTTGCTCCGTGCTATGGCGGGCATTGTGACACCGAGTTCGGGGCAGGTTGAGCTCCTCGGTGCGCCGCTGACGAAGCTTCGTGCCCACGAACGCGCCACCCGGTTGGCGTACCTGCCGCAGCACACACCGGCCGATGCCGCTATTGACGTTCGAACTGTCGTGGCACTCGGCAGGTACGCGCACCACCGTCGGCGTGACCGTTTCCGCAGTTCACTGAACTCCACGGACCACGACATCGTCGCCTATGCCCTCGACCGCGTTGGTGTCACCGCACTCGCCGACCGTCCCATCACGGCTCTGTCCGGCGGGCAGCGGCAATTGGTGTTCATCGCAAAGCTATTGGCACAACAGGCCAAGGTCATGCTTTTCGACGAACCCACTGCGGCCTTGGACATCGGGTTTCAGCTGGAAATCCTCGAGCTCCTCGGCGAGCTTGCCGACGAGGGCCACGGTATCGGAGTCGTCCTTCATGACCTCAACCTCGCGGCCCGCAGCTGCCACCGGCTCAGTGTGATTCACAACGGCGGATTGGAAGTCACTGGTTCCGCCGAAGAAGTGCTGACGCCTCCCCGAATAGATGCGATTTATCGCATCTCCAGCGCTGTCGATACCGATCCACATACCGGTTCGGTGCGAGTGACGGCGTTGGCTCGGGCTCGCCCGGCTGACTGATTGCGGCTGGCTGTTTCAGACTATCTGATTCAGACTGTCTGATTCAGACTGTCTGCTTCCAGCTAGCACCAACGCAACCGAAAATTCCCCAACAATCAAAACTCAACACTCAAGGAAGTACTTTCGTGTTTTCACCAACTTCTCCTATCTCGGCCTTGAAGCGAAACTCTAAAAAGACCTTCGCTCTGCCGTTGATTGCAGCACTCCCCCTCGCAGCGGTGGTCGCTTGTTCCACTTCGGAGGAGACGGCGCAGCAGCCGTCGTCAAGCGAAACTTCGACAAACCAGCAGGCGCAGTGGCCGCGTACTGTGCCCGTCGGCGACCACGACGTTACGGTGCAGAGCCAGCCGAAGCGCATCGTTGCACTGTCGACCGAGGTTGCGGATCTGGCGTTGGAACTGGTTGGGCCGGAGCGTGTCGTAGCCGTGACGAAGAATGCGCTCGATGAGAGCTCGGGTAATCAGGTTGAGCTGGCGCGTCAGGTGCCTAACGCGATTGCCAACTCCACGAAGCCGGATCCGGAGCAGATTCTGTCCTATGAGCCGGGCATGGTGTTGATGACCAGCCGCCATGATCAGGAGCAGTCGGCAAGTGAGCTGCTGGGTGCCAGCGATGTCCCGACCGCGGCGTTTGCCAGCAGTGATTTCGCCTCGCCGAAGGCGCTGGCGGAGTCGGTGACCAAGCTCGGCAAGTTGCTCGGAGCCGAAGACAAGGCGGCCGAGATGGTTGCCAAGATTGAATCGGAAACCGAAGAGATTCTCTCGGAAATTGATTCCACAACTAAGCCAAAGACGCTGGTCCTGTTTGCCCGCGGTGGTCAGAAGATGATTATGGGCATGCAGTCGGCGACGACGAATCTCGTTGAGCTGGCCGGTGGCGAGCCGATTTCGCCAAAGGGCAAGCGCCCGGGTGCCGTTCCCGCTGATCCGGAAACAATTGTGCAGCTCAATCCGGATGTCATTTTGATCCAGGATTTCCACGGCCAGGGCAAGGCTCCATTCCAGGAATTGCTGGATAATCCGGCGCTTGCCGACGTCGCTGCGGTCAAGAATGATCGAGTGCAACTAATTGATGCGAAGACGACCTCTGGCACCGCCGGAATGCACATGCCCGATGGACTGCGTGAGATCGCTGACGCACTGGCTAAATAGAAAATAGGTTTTCACGTCGCTATGTGGATTCATGAAGCACTGACTTCCCCACCCCGCCGAATGCACTGGGTTTTGTTATCCAGCTGGGGGCGCAGCTTTTTCTTCGCTCTCAGCGCCGTGTCTCTTGGATACACGCTCGATGCTCTAAGCAGTTTGTACGGCGGTGTCGCAGACACCAGTGGCGGCAACTGGTTTGGGCAGTGGGGACTTCATGAATCCCTGTCCGCTGCAATTGTGGCGGTCATTCTGGGAAGCCTCTGTGCTTATGTCACCGAGGCATTGCCACCACGGCTTGCTGGCGAGCAGGAAAAGCTGTGGCGCTCACATGTGGTTGGCAGTGTGCTGAAGCCGGAGTTTTCCGCTCCTGAACAAGCCCCGAAGCACGCGCATGGAAGAGGGCACGGTGGCGGGAAATCCGGTCACTCACACCGAAGCGCGTCCAACACTGGCGAAGGCCTACTCTTCGATGCCGCGACCACAAGCGTCGAACAGACCGCGAACTACCGAGCGACATTTCTCGCTCCCACGTTGGCCTCGTTTAGTGCTCCACTGATCATTTTGGCGGTCTGGGCTTTGTGGGTGGATACGAAAACCGCCTTGTGGCTGGCACTATTTTTCATTTCCACGCCGCTGATCATTATTGGTGCGGGAAAGATTCTGCGGAAATCCAATGCGACGTATCGCCGAAAGCAAGCGAAGGCCACGCATGCCTACTTGGAGATGCTCGAAGGGCTGGGAACATTCAAAGTTCTTGGAGCAATTGATCGAGTCATGGCACGTTTTGCCAGCCAAACTCGCACTGCGATGTCTGAGCTCACTGCCCTGCTCGCCCGCAATCAGCTGATGATTATTGTCAACGACGCGGTTTTTGGTATTGCAATGTCGACGACCGCAATCGGTCTTGTCTTGCTGCGTTTGCAGGCAGATGCAATCAGCGTTGGCACAGCTCTCGCAGGCGTTTTCCTATCCGTTCTGCTCTACGAGCCCGTCAATCGCGTCGGCCGCACTTTCTACATCGGACTCGGCGGGCGCACGCATCGAAACGGAATAGTGGAGGTATTCGGTGAGCCTGCCGCTAAAGCGTTCACAACCGGAACAGCGCATTCCGCCAAAGCCTCCGCACCGCACGCACCGGAGATTTCCCTCCGCGATGTGAGCGTTGACATCGGCGAAAAGCGCATTCTCTCCGATATCAACCTGACAATTCCAGCCGGCAGCAGAGTCGGCATCGTTGGCCCCAGCGGTTCCGGAAAGAGCACACTCCTGCGTGTACTCGCAGGCCTACAGCCGCATTCCGGGGAAGTCTGCCTTGACAGCCACGCGCTTTCGACCCCGGAGTTGCTCGCCAACTCGCTGCTCATCTCCCAGCAACCAGCCATCTTCGGCACCACCGTCGCGGACAATCTTCGCATCGCATGCTCGGACGCAACGGCCGTCGATATGCGAAAAGCACTTCGCGACGTGCACTTACTCACCGAAATCGAGCAGCGCCCTGGTGGTCTCGATTCGGAGGTCGGCGATCAGGGCAATTGGCTCTCAGGCGGGCAACGACGCCGCCTGGCCATTGCGCGTGGTCTGCTCGGCGCCGCTCCGATTGTGCTTCTCGACGAGCCGACAGCGGACATCGATCGTCGGACGGAAGGTCTCATCAAGGAGTCCTTGACCCGCCTTGCTGAAGGACGAACGAGCATCATGGTCGCTCACCGCATGGAAGCGCTATCGGACGTTGATCTGGTCATTGTCGTCGCCGAAGGCCGGGTCGTGGCTGCGGGCAAACCCGACCAACTGAGCACAAGCAATGAGTATTACGCACGAGCGCTGACCGAGGAGAGCTGACATGAACAACATCATCTGGTTGCTGCGCTTTTCCGCACAGGCTCGCGGAGCGCTCAGTGCATCTATCCTCGCACGCGTGGCTGGGCACATTCTGGGTGCATTGATGCTGGCTGTGCCCGCCTGGGCAATTGCCACAATTGCGCTGTCGAAGTGGGACGCAACCGACTCGTCGCAAAGCTTGAGCATGCAGTGGACGTGGGCGGTCATTGGCGTGGTTGCAGGGCTGGCGCTGTTGAAAGCGATTCTGCGGTATGTCGAGCAGTACCTCGGGCATTTGGCGGCATTTCGGCTGCTCGGCGAGCTGCGGCTGTGGATCGTCGAGCGTCTTATCCCGCAGGCGCCCGCGGTAACCGATGGGCTGGGTACTGCCAGGATTCACACAATTGCGATTCGTGATGTTGACCGAGTGGAAGTCTTCTTCGCGCACACAATTGCGCCCGCGGTGACGGCCGTACTGATTCCGCTGATGGCGGTCGTGACAGCGGCATCGACTGCCGGAGCCCTGCCTGCGATTGCTCTGACGCTGACCTTCGCGGTTGGCTTTGTGATTGCGCTCGCAGGCTCTAAGAAGGCGACGACGGAGGCTTCCGCAACGAACTCCACACGCACGGACATTGCGCAGTACATTGCCGATACGCTGCGCCTTCGGGAGGAAATCCTCATCTACGGCGCAGCCGAGCAGCGGCTGCGGGGATTGCGTGAGCTCGATGAACAGCTTGCTCAGAAAATGCGTGCAGGCGGCAAGCGGGCTGGACTGCGCTCTGGCGCGACCGGACTTCGGATTTGGGGTGGCAGCATTGCCGTCTTTTGTGCTGGTATCCCGGCGCTTTCAGCCGACTACCGTATGCTCCCTGCTGTTTTGGTGACGACGTCCCTGGTGGCGGGAACTGCTTCATCAATGGATTCGATCGAGCGCCTGGCATCTTCTCTGCCAGCGGGACTCAATGCAGTCACTCGGATCAGGGAGCTGGCCGCGCAGCCGCCGACTGTGGAAGAGCCGAAGCAGCCGGAGTCGCTGGACCTGCACCACGCGCAGACCGCGAGGGCCAACTCCGGCGACTCAGTCCCTGCCCTCGAACTGAGCGATGTCAGCTACCGCTACCCTGGCGCCGATAACCCTGCACTGACCAAGATCAATCTGCGCATTGCCTCAGGCCAGTTCATCGGTGTGGTCGGCCCAACTGGTTCGGGCAAGTCCACACTCTCCCGGCTAATCCAGCGGCATGTCGATCCGGATGTCGGCGAGGTCATCATCAATGGCCACAATGCCCGTGACCTCGGCTCAACCAATGTCTGCCGAACGGTTGTTGTCGCAGATCAGAATCCCTTTCTCATGGAGGCCACCATCGCTGAGAATCTATGTCTCGGCGCGCCTGATGGCTGCGAGGTTCCCGAATCACTGATGCACTGGGCGCTCGAACTCGCCGCCATCAACCCTGCTGAGATGCCGCTGGACAGGCCCATTGGCCGCCGCGCGCAGCGGCTCAGCGGTGGTCAGCGTCAACGTCTGGCGCTGGCCCGCACCTACTTACGCGCGGTACTAGCCGACGGCTCCGTGCCCCATGCACCCACCGCACACCTCGCCGGAAAGATTGTCATTTTCGACGAAGCTACCAGCCACCAGGATCCGCTGACGCAGGCTCGTATCGTGGACAATGCCCGCGCATGTGGCGCGACCTGCATCTTCATCGCACACCGACTTCAGACACTGGCCGAGGCCGATGACATCCTGGTCATCGAAAACGGCCAGCTCATCGAACGTGGCACGTATGACAACCTCTTGAGCGCCGACGGTGCCTTTGCTCGACTGGCGCGCGCCGAGGTCTAGGCTCCTTCTAGCTCTCCGCGCAGGTCTTCCGCAGCACCACCACGGTGTCGACAACGTTCTTGCCATCGATTTGCTTGACGACGTCACGCTGCGCCACCACCGCTTCGAGACTCTGCGGCTCGTGCGCAAAGAAATCAGTGACCTCATCCGCGCTGTAGAGCAGCTCGGGGTCTCCCGGGCCGTGGACTTCGTTGTCCGGATGGTGTGAGACTGAGACAAAGTAGCCACCCGGAGTGAGAGCCTCAGCGACGGCTCGCCAGAGGTTCTCCCTGTCCCTGCGCGGCAGGTGAATAAATGCGGCGACTACCAGCTCAAAGCTTCCTGCTTCCGGCTGCCAGTCTGTTAAGTCTTGCTGGACCAGGTTCGCAGAGAGCCCTTCAGCTGCCAACGCGGCTCCAGTGTGTTCGAGCCCGACGCTGGAGAAATCCATGCCGGTGACATCCCAGCCCTGGCTGGCTAACCACACCGTGTGACGGCCACGGCCACAGCCTAGGTCGAGCGCACGTGAGGGGTCGGAGAAACCTTTCCGGATTACCTCAACATGCTGCGCGATTGTCGGATTCGGTTCGCCGCCAAAGAAAGAGGGCGAACCGTCACTTGCGGCCTCGCGATCTGCGGTGAATTTCCCATCCCAGAACTCTGCTGTCGACATGCTCACCAGGATAGACGGCACCGAGAGGCAATGCTGGACTACATGAGGTTCTGCGGAGGTTTGAAGTTCTACGGGGAGAGAATCTCCACCGGCAAACTGGCATCCTAGTGATCCTCGACGAGCTCGCGGAGCCGCGCGAAGATGGCCGCGCCGTCGTGGCGAATACCGTCATGCTGGAATGCATTGGTCACATGTGGCCGCAGGTCCCGGTAGCAGTTGGCTGTCTCCATGGAGTACTCGAACGGCACGAAAATATCGTCGAGGTAAACCGCGGCTGCCGAGGTTGGGGCGTCGGCAAGCAAGCGTGCGGAATCATACGGCGAGCTTTCCCAGGTGTGCTGCGCAAATGCTTCCGCCTTTTCCTTGAAAGGAACGAGCGCGGGGTCCTCGTCGAATTGCCAGGGGAAAACGTGCTCACCGGTGAGGTAGAACGGCTCGTCTCCTGCAGGATTGGCCTTTTCTTCAAAACCTGGGATTTCCTCGCGAATACGGTGAGCTGCCCAATTAGTTGTGGGCTGGTTTCCGACGCCACCATAAATGGATTCGTGAATCGCGGCGTATAGCGGACCGTCGGCGAAACTCACGCGGGATCCTACATCGGCCAGAAAATCGGTGCGCAATTGCTTTTCGCCATTGCGAATGTGGAATGGCTCTTCCAACAAATACGCCAGATTGTGGAATCCATCTCCGCGGCCTAATTCAATTCCGATGGTGCGGAATCGGCGAGAACTCAGTCGCTCACCGGTGGGGAGAGTTTCTGCAGATTGCTCGAGGTGCGCGCAGATTTCTCGAATTCGGTTTTCGACCCACGGATACTCGCGATAAAAACGCTCGTGACGGGTGCGCAGCTTCGCATACGTCGTGCGATAAAGGTCGTCAGCACCACGGTCCAGAACAGGTAAACCGCCTGTGAGATAAGCGTGCTCCACGGATTCCGGATAGCAGCTGAGATACGAAGTAATACAAAACCCGCCAAAAGACTGGCCATACAGCGACCATTTGGCAATGCCCAAATGCTTTCGCAATGCCTCCGCGTCTTCGACGATGTATTCCTGACGCAATTGGGCAAGCCGCTCGGCCGGAACATCTGCAATATTGGCCGCATCAATTCGATGCGAGCGCCCAGTGCCGCGCTGATCCAGCAGGATGACGCGGAATTCCTTCAGCGCCTCACCGATTACTCCGCTGGCACCTACCGGACGCGGTGCCGGAAATCCCGGGCCGCCCTGCAAATAGACAATTGCCGGCGCATCCTCATTTCCTGGCGCATAGATTTCCCTGGCGAAAAGCTCAAATGTCGCGGCATTCGCAGCTTCGGTAAAAGGATCCCAGGGCACCTCAACGGTGTGTTCCTTAATAATGTACCCAAAATGCCTGCTTGCAGTACTCGTCGATGCCATGTCTCTGCCGCTCCTCTAATCCCGCTGCTCGTATTTCTTCATCAGCTTTGCGACGAGTAAATCGGTCGCCTCATCGTCCGCAAGAATTTGATCCAACATCTCCCGGTATTCCCGCTGCCGCAGTGCCGTATCTTCTCCGTAGTCATCATAGGAATCACCGGATAGGTCCACACCGAAATCGGATTCGTCGCTGTCATCCTGCACTGTCTCCTGCTGCGCCGTCGGCATGTGCAGATCCGCTGGGAAGTCCGCATTGAACTCCTCCAGGAATTCCTCCGCGTTGGCCTCGGCGTCGGAACGCGACACTCCCCTATCAACCTCAGCCTGAATGCGACGCTGCAGCGCTTTTTCCATCTGTCGGTGACGCCAGCTGCGGAGGCGTGCGGGCTCGAAACGTCGACCAACCTCGCGGCTCTTGCCCTCTGCTCGACGTGCGAGGACCGCAATCTGCGCCGCGGTGTCGTTCAGTGGCGCCCACTCCGAGTGTGCCGACACTCGCCAATTACCCCAGTACCCCAGCAGCGAAAGCAGGATGCTGACGATAGGACCAATGACCATGGACACGGCCATAAACCCCAAATGGTGGCCTCCGATGACAATGACCGCGCAAGCCACGGCCGGGATGACCGTGGGCTGGTTGCCGCCGAAAACAGCGGGTACTCGCCCGGTCACAATGTCGCGGATCATGGAACCACCAGTGGCGGTGAAAACGCCCATCATGATGCACGGCAGAATGGGCAGACCATACGTGACGCCTTTGACCGTTCCCGTAGCTGCCCAGAGTCCCGAGACCACAGCGTCACCGTGGACCTGAACGTATTCCCAGGTCTTTCCTTTGAAATAGAAAAATCGCGCAATGAGCGCACCAGTAAACGCCAGGATTAGGTACTCCGGCTGGCTCATTGCGGCGACGGTGCCCTGGTTAATCAGAACATCGCGAATCATGCCGCCCCCCAGTGCGGAGAACAGCGCAATAAAGAAGAACCCGATGATGTCGTAGCCTCGTTGCCGGGCGATGGTGCCACCGATGATGCCCATGAGCAGGACACCACTGACATCGGACCACCGGTACATCGACTCGATGAGCGGATCTACTTCTGCGACGTTCATGATGTTCAAGCTTAGACGCTGCTATTTTTCAAGCATCAACGAAAGGTCGGGATACCCATGCAAAACGCTGACACCTTTGCTTCAGCACGCCCCAGCAGCAGGCTCATGCGCGGCATCGCAACTGCTTCCCGCGCACACGATGGGCACTACCGAAAGGGCTCTGGCCTTCCCTATATCAGCCATCCGATGTCAGTGATGTTGATTGCGGCGAGCGTGACTAACGACGAAGACGTGCTGTTGGCAGCCCTCTTCCACGACATTTTGGAAGACGTGCCGGAAAACTACTCACGTGCCGAGATGGAAGATGAGTTCGGGCCTCGCGTGGTTGAGATCGTCGAGGGCGTCACCAAAGACTCTTCCCTGCCCTCGTGGCAGGAGCGTGCCGATGCCTACCTGGAGCAGCTTTCTCATGGCAGCGAGGAGTCCCTCATCGTGGCCGCTGCGGATAAGTTCCACAATCTCAGCCAGACTCTGGAGGATTTAGACCGCGATGGTCACGCTCTGTGGGACCGCTTTCGGTCTACTCCGAGCCAGCAACTGTGGTGGTACACAAGCGTCCGCAACGTGATTGCCGAACGACTGCCCGACATGCCTTTGCTAGCGGACCTGAGCGTTCTTATTGAGCGCCTCGATTCCTGGGTACAAGAGGCGTAACCTGCGAGTCAACAATTAAACCGACAATTAATCCAGGAATACACGACAGGAGAATAATAGTGACTTCGGTTAATGCTTCGTCCACAGCCGAACTGCCCACCACCACTCAGCAATGGGTTTTAGCGTCTCGTCCGTCCGGCCTGCCAACTGACGAGAATTTCCGCCTCGAGACCGTCGATTTGCCTGAGCTTAACGACGGCGACATTTTGGTAGCCAACTCGGTCGCTACCGTTGATCCCTATATGCGCGGCCGCATGAACGACACCAAGTCGTACATCCCACCATTCCAGCTCGACCAGCCAATGACTGGCGGTGCTGTAGGCACCGTCCTTGCGTCCAAGTCGGATAAGTTCCAGGTTGGCGACGCTGTCCGCCACTCTTACGGCTGGCAGACCAACGCTGTTATTGCCGATTCCGAAGCAACTCCGGTTGACCTCAACGTTGCTCCAGCTGCTGCCTACCTGGGCATCCTTGGTCTTACTGGCCTTACTGCTTACGTTGGTCTGAGTGCCGTCGGAGAGATGAAGGAAGGCGACGTCGTCTTTATCTCTGGCGCTGCTGGCGCAGTTGGCTCGGCTGCTGGTCAGTTCGCCAAGCAGATGGGCGCTTCCCGCGTCATTGGCTCCGCCGGCTCGGACGAGAAGGTTAAGCGCCTGCTCGAACTCGGCTTTGATGCCGCTTTTAACTACAACGACGGCCCGGTTGCAGAGCAGCTAGCAAAGGCGGCACCAGAGGGCATTGACTTCTACTTCGACAACGTTGGTGGAGACCACCTGGAGGCAGCCATCGGCGCGATGCGCACCTTTGGCCGTGTCGCTATGTGTGGCGCAATCTCCCAGTACAACAACACCGGAGCTCCGACCGGACCACGCAACCTAGCTCTGGCCATTGGCAAGTGCATTACGTTGCGCGGCTTCGTATTGGGCAAGTACCTGCACCTGGCAGGTGAATTCCAGGAGCGAATGGCTCCGCTGGTCGTCAGCGGTAAGGTCGCTTACGATGTCACCACTCGCCACGGTATCGAGAACATGCCAGCTGCATTCCTCGAGCTGTTTAGCGGAGGCAACACCGGCAAGATGGTCGTAGAGTTCTAACGAACTAAAGAACTGCCCTGCGCGGAGCCGAGACTTCCTTCAGCCTGCTGGACATAGCGACACCAACCAGTCCCATCAGCGCCAGGAAGATTAGAGCCGCCGCAGGGCCGAAGCTAGCGATAACACCCGACAGCGCACCGACGATGAGCAGGACAACACCCATGATGGTGTTGGCCGCTCCGACGTACTCGGTGCGCTTGTCGCCTTCTGCCATGTCAACAACATAGGTCGAACGAGCCACACGAACACCGGCGTGAACGACGGACATTGCGAAGAAACCGAGTGGGAAAATCCAGGCATTGGCGCTGGTGGAAAGCCAGTGCGCACTTGCGACCAGCAGGAAAAGCACGATCGAGCCGACGAGCGAAGAGTAGGTCAGGACCTTCTTTGAGGATTTATCCGACCAGATTCCGGCGACTTTTCCACCAATCAGAGAAGCGAAACCCGCAGCGAGCATGAAGATGCCGACGTTTGCGTTCACTCCCCCGCCGCTACCGTCTGAAGCTTCCAGTTCAGCACCCACCTGCGCACTCAAGGTCACGATGAACGACGTAGATAGTGCTGTGACCAGCAACAAGCTACGGACAATCACGAAGTCACGGAAGTTCTTATCCTCCGCAAATAGCCGCCAGGTGTCCTGCCACCAGGTTTTATTCGGCTCTTCCTTGTCATCTTCATTGGTGGGCTCGACAATTCCGCGGAAAATCACAACCGCAACCACCCACGACAGTGCCGCAACAAAAATGAGGCCCGCTACGATTGGTTTGGTGACGTTATCGCGGATGATCCACAACACCGCACCAACAATAATTGCGGCGACACCGCCCAACATCGCAGCTCGGCCGCTGATCTGCCCGCGCTGCCCCTTCGGAATCGTGCGTCCTTGAACATCCTTGGAGGCCATCGAGCACAGTGCTCGGGCCGTCGCAAAGCCTGCAAGTGCGAGGATTACAGCAACACCGAGCGCGGTACCTTCCAGGAACAACGCCGCCAGACCAATCAGCGCTGCAGCGACCGCTTGCCCCAACGCCCCGGCAATCCAGACGGTCGTGCGGCGCGGGCGAGATTTCACCCACGGTGTCAGCGCAGCCTGCGGCAGCATAGAGCCGGACTCACGCACTGGCACAAGCATGGCGATGAAGAAGCCCGGCGCGCCAGCCGAATGCAGCAACCATGGCAACAACGTCTTTGCCGCGACGATTTGATCGCCAATATTCTGCAGGCCGTGCGCCCAAACATAGCGCTTGGCGTTGGTGCTGGCGTGTTTTTGCACCGACTCTGGGTTGTCCCCTACAGGTTTGTCAGCTACCGAGCTATCCGTCATACCTTTCACGCTACCTGTCCGCAGCAACGGCGCTGACGCACGCGACTGTCTGCTCAGGCCAGTCGAAGCACGAAACGCGCTTGCCCCTTCTGCCATTACACTCGCGGGAAGAGCATCTAACATCTTCAACGAAAGTAGAAATATGCCCGCTGACCTTTATCGACGTCTCTCCAACCTCGATGGCAAGAGCTACGGCGCATACAAATCTCTTCGTGGCTCCCACGACCTGCCGGATCTGGACGCGACGCTGTTTGTCGACAAGGTCCAATCCGACCCTTACGCTCCAGCATCACGGGCACGCGTCCACATTCCGCTGTCAGTGCTGGACTATCGCGGAGCCTCCCGCTCACAACCCGGCAGGTTCAGCACGGCAGAGCTCGATTTGTTGAACCGCAGCCTCGTGCGAGCTTTTAAGAAGTATGGCCGCGGGCTGTTTATCGATTCTCCGGGGCAGCAGGTCTTGCGCCGAACAGCTGTCGCTGAGCTCCGTGGGGATGCGCACGACGTCGATAAGCATGATGATGCCCTCCAGATCTGCCTGGAAATCCAGCTGCCCGCCCGCGGCCGGCGCATTCTCGGGCGTGAGGCGGCGCGCTTGATCTGTGAGGATTTGTTGGACGCGCTTGACGACGCCATTGTAAACGCACCCATCGATGCGCTCGAGGCAGCCGCGGAATTGGAGTATGACCAGCTCTTTTTGCGCCGTGCGGTAGCGGACGCGGACCTGATTGGGTTTGTGACAGACGGGTCGGTGTTGCCCCGTCAGGCGGGCAATAGCCAGCTGCCGAAGCCCGGCGCGACTGCGTTTACCTCGCCGGAATCGTTGCAGCACAGTTTTCAGTTGCCGTCGGGTAAAATGGTGCACGGCATGGGCATTCCGCGGGGCGTGACGTTGATTGTCGGCGGTGGCTACCACGGCAAGTCCACGCTACTGTCCTCCCTGGTCACTGGCGTGTATGACCATGTCGCTGGCGACGGCCGCGAGTTTGTGGTCGCTGACGAGACTGCGGTTGCGCTGCGTGCCGAGGACGGCCGGGCCATCACTGGTGTGGATATCTCGCCGTTTATCAACGGTCTTCCCTCCGGTGATGACACGACCCGGTTTTCCACGGCGAACGCGTCGGGGTCGACCTCCCAAGCTGCGGGTCTGATGGAGGCGCTGGGTTCCGGTGCGCGCGTGTTGCTCATCGATGAGGACACCTCCGCAACTAACTTCATGATTCGTGATGAGCGCATGCGCCGACTCATCCCCGATGACCGGGAGCCGATTACTCCACTGGTCGCACGGGTCCGCGAGCTCTGGGAGGACCACGGGATCTCCACGGTCATCGTCGCTGGTGGTTCTGGTGCGTTCATCGATGTCGCGGACACCGTGATTGCTATGGATGCGTACACGCCTTACGACGTCACCGAGCGCGCCCGTGAGCTCCGAGAATCTGCCACTCCGGCTGCACCTTCGCCAGCTTTTGCGCAGATCGGTGAGCGTTTTCTGCAGGCTGACTTCCCTGCCGGTGAGAGCCGTGGTGGACATGGTGGTCGTGGTGGTCATGGGCATGGCAGTCGCGGTGGGCGCGGTGGTCGTGGCAGTCGCGGCGGGCGCGGTAGCGGCGCGAAACCGCCTAAGCCACCGCGTGCTCGTTGCCTCGAACTGATTCAGGTGGGCAAGGACAATCTTGACCTGCGCGCTGTCGGCCAATTGATGGATTCCTCCCAAACAGAAGCCATTGCCCGGATTCTGGGCGCCGTTGTAAAGCAGCTCGATGGACGTACTGACCTCACCGAGCTAATTCAGCGTGAGTACTACAACTTTTGTCATTCGCTCTTCGACGCGGCAGCTGCGTCTACCAATTCTGGTCATCTGGCGGAGCCTCGTTTCCAGGAGGTTGTGGCGGCAATCAACAGGCTTCGGCTCTTGCGGTCGGGCCCCGCAGATTGACAGTCGCGGGAACGGCACACCTACGGCTGCCGCAACTAACTTCTTCGACGGATTTCGGCGTCGGGTCTTGACCTTGACGCGACGTCAAACAGAAAGATGATTCCCGTGAGCAACAACGACAACGAGTACACCATCGGCGAGACGGCCGAACTGCTGGGTGTTACCACGCGCACGCTGCGACATTGGGATGCCATCGGGCTACTCAGCCCGCAGTATCGCACGTGGTCCGACTATCGCCTCTATACCGATGCGGACATCGACACCGCGCTGGAGATCCTGGTCTATCGCGCCGCTGGTGTGCCGTTGAAGACTATCGAGGAGTTCATTCACGGCGATTCCTCCCCGAGAGGTCGGAAAGATCGGTTGCTCGCACAGCGAACTGTTCTCACAGAGAAAATCGCTGACCTGCACCACATGGTGCAGTCTCTGGACAAACTGATCGAGGAAGGACACACGATGGAAGCAAAGACGAAGGCAAAGCTCTTGGGCCGCGATTGGCAGAATCTAGAAGCCGAAGCTGAGGAACGCTGGGGCGACACTACCGAGTGGGAGCAGTCCCAGCAGGCTCAGGAAGAGATGGACGACAGCGACTGGGCTGCTCTTGAGGCAGAGGCTAAGGATTTTGCCGATGCGCTTGCCGACGCCGCCGAGCGCCACGTGGAGCCAGGTTCCACTGAAGCGGCTAAGTTAGTTGACCGTCACTTGGCCTCTATTACCCGCTTCTACGAGGCTGGTCGAGAGAAGCAGATTCTGCTGGCTCGCATGTATATCGCTGATTCCCGATTCGATAGGTATTACCGTGGCAATGCTGGCTATTTGCTGGAATTGATCGAAGCTCAGGCCCGTAAGGAAGGTATTGACCCGGCTACTGCCGAGTGGCGGTAGTTGACAGCGAGCACTGTTGTAGCCCCGGAACTCTCGGCCAATGGCTGCTGGTATGAACTCCCCAGCACCATTCGCTGACAATTGTTTATTGATAGTCTTCACCTGTAATATTTATGTCAGACCTGTTCTTGACATTCATATTTTTGATGATGTCTTCCCCCATGGCACCGTTAAATCCCTGATTTGGGAAGGAATTAATCATGAAGTTCACCCGATCCGTCGCCGCTGTCACCATTGGCGCCGCTACTGTGTTTGGCGCTGTTGCTGCCTCTCCTGCTATCGCACAGGCGATCAGCTGCCCCTTTGCTCCGGTGCACAAGTATGAGGCACACCGTTTCTCCGGTTCTTCAACTTCGGCAGATGCTTTCAAGGTTTGGTTTAACGGTGGTGTCTACATTGAGCCAATCGTCGAAACGCTGGATTTGGTTGATCTTCAGGTTAACGAGACCCAGGTTGCTTACGCCGGCGACATCATCTACAAGGATGAGAACGGTAACTTCTGGGTGAAGTAACTCAGTACGACTAAACACTCAGGGCAACGGCACCTACGGCCTTGCCCTGAGCGTTTTTCATTTTCTGCCGCGCGTTAGCTTTTTCTGGAGTGTTCCACCATGGAAATCATCATCGTCGATTCTGAGGCTGAAGTCGCGAACATCGCTTCGGACTACCTCGCGTACTACGCCAACAAAGGTGGAAACCTCGGTGTAGCAACAGGATCGACCCCGCTTGCGACGTATCGCGAATTGATTCGTCGCCATCGGGCTGGTGAAGTCACCTTCAAGGACTGCAGCTTCTTCGCACTCGACGAGTATGTGGGCCTGCCCATCGAGCATGAGCAGAGCTACTACCACGTGATTCACAATGAGTTTTCCGATCACGTGGATGTCGACCCGGCGCGTGTCCATATTCCCGATGGTCTCGCAGATGACATCGGCGCAGCCTGCGAGGACTACGAACGCAAGATTATCGAGGCCGGTGGCATCGACATTCAGTTGCTCGGCATCGGCACCAATGGGCATGTCGGGTTTAACGAGCCCTCCAGCTCTTTTAGTTCTCTGACCCGCATTAAGACGCTGCACCCGCAGACCGTGCTGGATAACGCCCGGTTCTTCGACTCCGCGGACGACGTGCCGTACCACGTGGTCACCCAGGGGCTTGGCACTATTTCACGTGCGGGCCATCTCCTGTTACTGGCCACCGGCACCGCAAAGGCGCACGCTATTGCCGCCTCCATCGAAGGCCCACTGAGCGTTTCTATGCCCGCGTCCGTATTGCAATTGCACCCGCGGGCCACGGTTGTAATTGACCAGGCCGCAGCAAGTGAGCTGAAGAACAAGGAATACTACGAGTTCACTTATGCTCATAAGCCGCAGTGGCAGAAGGATATGTGGAAGTAGGCCTCAGCCTCCCTCCCCGCCCTGACTATTCCTCTACCTCATCGCGCCACGCACACGACTAGTCTGCACTAGTCGTCGTCATCATCCATCTCTAGCTCGGGGTCTTCGGCACGCGCCTGCTCGTAAACTTCCTTCGCTGCCGTGAGATTAATGACGCCGATGACAAGTCCCACGACGATGTCCGGCCATGCGCTGAACCAGAAAATGGTGACCACTCCGGCGGCGAGAATGAGCAGGTTCGCCAGGACGTCGTTACGCGCCGCCAACCACGCGCCACGCATGAGCGCACTGTCAGCCTTGCGCAGATTCATCAGCAAAATCGCGCAGACTAGGTTGATAACCATCGCAATAATTGCCGTTACCGACAGCGTTAGTGGCTCTGGCGGCTCACCGCTAATCATCTTCCAGATGGCGGTGCCGAACGCTGCAATCGCCGGGATCAGAATCAGCCCGGCAAGGCCGATACTCGCTTTACGACGGCTCGCCAGCGACCAACCCAATGCGGTGAGAACTAGCAGGTTGATGACGTAAACACGGGGGACATCGTAACGCTCGGCGCGAGTACCATCGAATCCTATGACGCACCCGCAGAAGTTCCACTCAGAAATGAAGGTTCCCGGCGGCAAATTGGTTGTTGCCGATTGTGAGACCACCGGTGACACGATTTCGTCGATAAGCATTTCGGGCGATTTTTTCCTCGAGCCCGATGAAGCCTACGACATTATTAATGACGCTCTGCTCGGTGCACCTGCGGGAGACCATACGGAGCGTTTACAGGTTCGCCTCGATGCGGCGCTGAAGGATTTTGAGGATCAGTCTGGTCGCGAGGTGCGACTGCACGGTTTTGATACCCACATCATTGCGCAGGTCGTTCGACGTGCACTGACACAGGCTGTCGACTTCACTGATTTGGAGTGGGAGGTTTTGCAGCCGGGAGTCCTGCCGACGGTGATGAATGTTGCTCTCGACGAACTCCTCCTTGACCAAGTCAATTCCGGACAGCGCGGACCAACTCTGCGCTTCTGGGATTGGGATGATCGTGCCACCGTCATCGGTTCCTACCAGTCCTATGTTAATGAACTCGAACCCGAGGGCGTAGAGAAGCACGATGTGCAAGTGGTGCGTCGTCTCTCCGGCGGTGGCGCGATGTTCATGGAGGGTGGCAACTGCGTCACCTACTCGATCTATGTTCCGGAGAAGCTGGTCGCCGGCCTCAGCTACGTCGAATCCTATGAGTTCCTCGACCGCTGGGTCATCGCCGCGCTCGCGCAGCTCGGCGTCAATGCGTGGTGCGTCCCCATCAATGACATCACCTCCGATGGCGGCAAGATTGGTGGTGCCGCACAGAAGCGCCGTGGTTCGACAGTGCTTCACCACGTCACCATGAGTTATGACATCGATGCCGACAAAATGATGGAGGTTCTGCGCATTGGCAAGGCCAAGATTGCCGATAAGGGCCTGCGCAGCGCGAAGAAGCGCGTCGATCCGCTCCGCCGTCAGACTGGCGCCAGCCGCGCGGAAGTCATTGACACGATGAAGCAGACATTCATCAACCGCTACGGTGCCACCGAGGCATCGCTTTCCGACGAGGACTTCGCTGCGGCGCAGCATCTTATTGACACCAAATACGGCACGGAGGGCTGGACTCACCGAGTCCCCTAACGTCGCACTGCTTACTTGTATACGACAGCTGGTCGGGAAAAGAAGTTAACTAAAAGAGACAAGTAAACAAAGGAGAGTCGACGTGAGCGGCGAGCGTGCAATTGGGTCCTATCCTGCGAATATGCACCAAAACCTGGTGAAGGGTTCGGCGCGCGCCGTAACAACACCGCCGTGGTGGTCTCCCCGATATCGAAGGCACCGGAATTGTGATTCACGGGCGCCCACTACAGAGCTTGAACGGTGTCGGCGAATTCACCGAGACACTGGCCACAACGCCGCTACAGCCCCCGCGAGAGGTTCCAGCGCAGAACCGCAGGCCGGTCATGGTAGCGACCAAGCACTGACAGGGACGCAGTATTCAATGGGAAGGACTGGCCAAGTTCAATGGGCAGTTCCAACCAGGCCGTAGTGAGCGCACGCAGCGAGTGACCGTGGGCGAATAGAATCGCCTTGTCTTCACCCGATTCACGAACCCTTTTGACTACACGTTCAACGCGCTTGCGGACTTCTTCCGCGGTTTCGCCATTGGGCACACCGTGAGTCCAAATCTGCCAGTCGGGAACAGTCTTCTGCACTTCCTTCGAGGTAATCCCCTCGTAGTCGCCGTAGAACCATTCCGCGAGATCCTCTTCGACTTCGAAGTCGTGGAATCCTGCCAATCGAGCGGTCTCTTGGGCACGCTGGCGGGGTGATGCCAGCACTAGCCCAAAGTCCTTCGGATCCAGCCAGCCGTTCAGGGCCTCGGCTTCTTCCCGACCGTTGTCAGTCAGAGGAAGATCAGTTACCGATGTGTGCTGTCCAGTGCGCGACCACTCAGTTTCGCCGTGCCGCACGAGATATAAATCAGTCATAGTTCCAGCTTAGGCTTATCTGAAAGTGCGGTTAGCCGCGGCAGCCCTGCTAGCCCATCACGGGGTCACGGATCCGGCTACGAACGCTGCTTAAGTGTTTCCACTGCGCGGTCGGCAAGCTCCTCGCCAGCACCGTCATAAAGGTAGACGGCCATGTCGGCACCAACGTTGAGAAGCTGATCCTTAAACCTCTGCACCTTAGTGGTGGTAGCAACCACGGCTTCGGTGTCCTGCTTACGGATGTTCTGAATCATCGCGTAGGTCTCAGCGTGCTCAGACAGCGCCAACACGTACAGCGCTGGTTTCTTCTCCAACTCGATGTGGTGCCACAGCTCTGGGTCTGTCACATCACCCGAGATAACCTGGTAGCCCTGCTCACGCAGCTCTTCGATGCGATCCTCATCGAAGTCAACGCCGAAGACGTTCATGCCGTACTCATTAACCAACCTGCCGTAGACACCGACGCCGACGCGCCCCATACCCATGATGAGGGCATCAGCGTTATCAATAATGACCGTTGCCTCTTCTGGGACCAGGCGGTCCTCTGGGGTTTCTGGGACGAACTTCTGCAGGAAGCTGACCAGCTTGTCCTCATGCGGGACCATCAGCGAGCTGGCAATGAAGCTACCCGCCACGGCGACCGCCATGATCGAGGTCCACTCATCGGGCAGAATGTCCTGTTGCGTCGCCGCAGCCATGACAATGAGACCGAACTCCGAGTAGTTACTCAGCGTCAGGCCCGCCAACGCGCTAGTGCGCAGGGACAGTCCGGTGCGCTTGAGGATCCCGATGAAGATAGTGACCTTGAACACCAGGAACAGGACCATAATCGCGGCGATAACGTAGCCGCCAGCACTTGGCAGACCACCGAGGCCAATTTGGATAAAGAACGCGACCAGCAGCAGCTCGCGGATACTAATCAGAGCTTCCGACAGACGGTCAGAAATTGGGTGCGAGGACAGCAGAATACCGGCAACCAAGGAGCCCAGCGAGCCGGACAGCCCTGCCAGCTCGAAAGCCGAGTACGCGGCCACTGCGATGCCGATACCGGTGAGAACCAGCAGCTCAGTGCGGAACATGCGGTTGGGAAGACGCGCCGCCAGCGGACGGATGAAGAACAACAGTGGTAGAGCCAGCGCCCACAGCTCCGGGGTCTTACCCGACGATGCCACCAGCACACCAACCGCAATGATGTCCTGCAGAATGAGCACACCAATCGCGATGCGTCCGATGGCCGAAGCACCGCGGTTCTGCTCCTCCAAGTGGCTCATCACGAACACCGTCGACGAGAAGGAAGTCGCGATGCCGATGTAAATCAACGCAGTCACCGACAGCCCCGTGAGTTCACGCAGCGGCAAGAAACTGGCGATACCAAACAGCACGGCAAAAACCACCGTGTTTAAAAATGCGTGACCCAACCCTGAAAAGACCACTCGCGGCGCCACGATATCCTTGGGATTCAGCTTCAGACCGATTGTGAAGAGCAAGGTGGTAACACCGAGCTCGGCCAGCGAATCAATAAACGGGATTTCCTCAAGTCCCATTGCATGAACGGCAAAACCGGCCCCAAGGAAACCAATCAGCGGCGGCAGCCGAAGCAACGAAGCACCGAGCCCGCCGATAATCGAAAACAGTATTGCTGTTAGGTATACGGATTCCACCCATCAAAGATAACGTCTGACACAACTGATAAATGCAGAGGTTGGCCATTAACCGTTCTTTGCCACCCGACTGGGGCTAGCGTCTTGGGAGCTAGCGTCGGTACGGAACCTCGCCCAATGCAATCGGCTGCGGGTGCTCTGCCACCCACGCGACCGCCGCTGCCGTCAACGCATCAATGCCCGCCTCACCAGCTTTGCGCTGCTTTACGACGGCCATTGCATCCTCGGCAGCCCCAACCGTCTCCAGCCAAAAGTCGGTCATCGCGACAAAGTCTTCGTCCCAGTTGACGTAGCCCATCTCCAGGGCCTCGTACCCGAGCCGGCCCACGATGCGAATAACCTCGCCCTGCACAGTCGCGGCTGCGCCACCACCCGGCACCAGGTAGTTCCAGAGGTATCGGAACTGACCGTTGGTCGACTTGCCTGCGGGGACAATGATGTCGCTGTGGCCATCGTGAGGTGTAATCACGTCCGGACGTTCCGCACCGATGCGCTCGTAGAGGCGATCCATAACTGGCTGGTACTTGTCGCGTTGCTTCTCTGACATGCGGTTGTAGCGGCGACCGAACTTGGTGAACTCTTCGCGCACTTCGTCGTCGATTTCCGAACCAGCGTCCAGAAGCACCTCGATGCTGTCTAGGACTCGACTGAGGGAATCGGTATCGGCAGCAGCAACCGCCTCTTTGAACGCTGTCCGGCCGTGACCGAGGCGGTTCTCGCGGTGAAGGTCAGCACCATTTTCCAACAGCAACGCAATCGCCTTGGGCTGATGGCTCTTCGCTGCCATGAAAAGCGGAGGATACTTACCGGCTTCGATGTCGGCACCGCATTCGAGCAGGATTTTCATCTTGTCGGTATCGCCCCGGCTTGCATGCTCTGCCAGCGCGGTCTTACCGAAGTGGTTCTCAGTGTTGACGTCGATCCCCTGGTCGATTAGCCAGCGCATGAGCTCTGGCGGGGTGCCACGGAGCGCCAGTGCAGTGTCCTTGCTGTAGCCAAAGACTGCGTCGAGAGCGCAAGTGTCATAGACGGCCTTCAGTGCATCCATGTCACCGGCTTCGAGCAGCTCTTCGAAGTTCTCGACCAGTTTCTTCCGCTTCCGTGGCATGCAGTTTCCCCTTTACTTACCGCCCTCGTCGGTGGACAGCGCAGCCACGAATGCCTCCTGCGGCACCGAAACCGAACCGATGTTCTTCATACGCTTCTTACCGGCCTTCTGCTTCTCCAGCAGCTTGCGCTTACGGGAGATGTCACCGCCGTAACACTTAGCAAGGACGTCCTTGCGCAGTGCACGAATGTTCTCGCGGGCAATAATCTTCGAACCGATTGCGGCCTGAACCGGGACCTCGAACTGCTGGCGAGGAATCAGCTCGCGCAGCTTCTTGGTCATCTTGTTGCCGTACCACTGCGCATTGTCGCGGTGGACGATAGCGGAGAAAGCATCGACTGCTTCGCCCTGCAGGAGGATATCCACCTTGACCAGATCCGCAAGCTGCTCGCCGGCATCTTCGTAGTTCAGCGAGGCATAACCCCTGGTACGGGACTTCAGCATGTCGAAGAAGTCGAAGATGATCTCGCCCAGTGGCATCTTGTAGCGCAGCTCCACGCGGTCTTCCGACAGGTAGTCCATACCGCCCATCTCGCCGCGCTTCTGCTGACACAGCTCCATGGTGGGGCCAACGAATTCACTCGGCACAACGATGGTGCACTTGACCATCGGCTCGTAAATTTCGCGGAGCTTGCCCTCCGGCCAGTCACTCGGATTGTGAACAGTGACCTCGGTGCCGTCCTCAATGACAACGCGGTAGACAACGTTCGGAGCCGTCGAAATCAAATCCAGGTCGAACTCGCGCTCGAGGCGGGCACGGGTAATCTCCATGTGCAGCAAGCCCAAGAAGCCACCGCGGAAACCAAACCCGAGGGCAACCGAAGTCTCCGGTTCGAATGTCAACGAAGCGTCGTTAAGCTGGAGCTTTTCCAACGCATCACGCAGGTCGGGATAGTCCTGCTGAGAGATTGGGAACAGACCGGAGTAGACCATCGGCTTGGGCTCTTCGTAACCTTCCAGAGGCTCCTCAGCCGGTGTGGCGTTCAGCGTGACGGTGTCACCGACCTTGGACTGACGGACATCCTTCACACCAGTGATGAGATAACCGACCTCGCCGACGCCAAGGCCCTTACACTTCTTCGGCTGCGGCGAAACAATGCCGATTTCCAGCAGCTCGTGCTTGGTGCCGGTGGACATCATCTGAATGACCTCACGCGGCTTGAGCTGACCATCAACAACACGGATGTAGGTGACCACACCGCGGTAGGTGTCGTAGACGGAGTCAAAGATCAGCGCACGGGCAGGTGCCTCCGGGTCGCCGACCGGTGCCGGGACGAGCTCACAGACTCGGTCGAGCATCTCCTCAACGCCCTCACCGGTCTTACCCGAAACACGCATGACATCCTCCGGCTCACAGCCGATGATGTGCGCGATTTCCTCCGCGTACTTATCCGGATCCGCGGCCGGCAGGTCAATCTTGTTCAGAACCGGGATAATCTCCAGGTCATTTTCCATGGCCAAGTACAGATTGGCCAGCGTCTGCGCTTCGATGCCCTGCGCGGCGTCGACAAGCAGAATCGCGCCTTCACACGCCTCTAGCGCGCGCGAGACCTCGTAGGTGAAGTCGACGTGACCAGGCGTATCAATCAGGTGCAGGACAATCTCTTCCCCCGCGTGCTGACCTGTGCTCGGAACCCACGGCAGGCGCACGTTCTGAGCCTTAATAGTGATGCCGCGTTCGCGCTCAATATCCATATTGTCGAGGTACTGATCGCGCATGTCGCGCGCCTCCACAACACCCGAGAGCTGCAGAATTCGGTCCGCCAGGGTGGACTTACCGTGGTCAATGTGCGCAATAATGCAGAAATTTCGAATCCGTGAGGGGTCCGTAAAAGTCTGCTCCGCAAAATTCTTGGTCACGTTGGGTCTACTCCGAAAAATAAAGACGTTATGGGCATTGGGGCGCGGCGTTGGCCGACCCATATGCGCCGGCCTCGAAAACCGACCAGCCGGGCTTAAATACAATCACGCACAATCTTACCTATCGATTCCCTCCGCACTAAACCTCTAGACTTAGATTCCATGAGCTCCACTTCGTCCACCGATCAAAATGAACGCGAAAGCTGGCCACGCCGCCTGCGCAATCGCATCAGCGCGCGTCTTTTCGCCGGTACCGAGTGGTTCCGCGGCCCCGACACCCTCGATGAGGCGCTGTTTAAGCTCAACACGCAACTTGGGCTCGCTCAGGACACCTCGCTTTCCGACGAGTCCAAGGAGGCCCTACTTCGCCTGCGAGACCCGGTGACCATCGCGCGTCCAACCGCGGAACTGGCCCGCACGATCGTGTACAGCCCCGACATGGATGGTCAAGCCGACCCCGGCGAAGTGGTGTGGATTCCATTGCAACTCGAAGGCGAAGACGCCGCCTTGCGGGAGCGCGCAGTTGTCGTGGTTGGCCGCCATGACCAGTACCTTCTGGGCATGCTGATTTCCACTCGCACCGAGCACAGCGAGCAACCGGAGTGGCTCTTTATCGGCAGTGGGTTCTGGAATGAAGACCCCAAGCCGTCGTGGGTGCGGATGGACCGTATCTTGCTCATTCCGGAATCCGGGATTCGCCGCGCAGGTGCGATGATGCCCCGCAGGCGCTTTGAGCTCATCGCCGCCCGACTGCGCGGGGACTACGGCTGGAATTAGCCGCAGCTGGAATTAGGCAGCGGCTGGTATTAGGCAGCGCTGTTTGCTAAGATTCTGCAAGTTGTTTACCGTTGCGTTCCTTTGCGGCGAGCGCGGGCAGGACCTTGGGTTCGCGTTTTCATCGCCGTATAAGCGCAGTGCATGGTTTTATCCCGCTGGTTAATTAGTTTGAACGGCAGGGATTCGAGCCAAAATTTGTACTGTGATCAGGACTTTTCTTGGTGGCGGGCGGTAGCAATTCCAACTACTACGGATACAAGAGGTATTCACGATGGCAAACATCAAGTCCCAGATCAAGCGCAACAAGACCAACGAGAAGGCTCGCCTGCGTAACCAGGCTATCCGCTCTGCAGTCCGCACCGAGATCCGCAAGTTCCAGGCTGCTGTTGAGGCTGGCGACAAGGCTGCTGCTGAGGCTCAGCTGCGCGTTGCTTCCCGCAAGCTGGACAAGGCTGTCACCAAGGGCGTCTTCCACCGCAACACTGCGGCTAACAAGAAGTCCGGTATGGCTAAGGCTTTCAACAAGCTGGAGGGCTAATTCCCTTTTGGCGCTGTGCCGTTCTTGTGGCGCTTGTGCCGTGAAATTAACCGCTTCCTGCTATTTTCCGATTTCATTTCGGATGTGGCGGGAGGCGGTTTTTATTATTTAACCCCAACGCGAGTTAGTGGCTGCGTTTATGGCTGGCGGCGGTGGGGCGATGCGAGTTACTGACTACGTTTATGACAAAAATGGCCTGAAAAATGGCTTGAAAGTGTCATAAACTCACACAGTTTCACATTTGCAGCCCGTAAATTTTAACGCCGATGGGACGAATGGGCCAGCTCCGCGATACGAAGCACCGACTGTTCCAGCGATAGTTCCGGCGTCGATGAGGCTCCCTTGGTGTCTGCATCCAGCTGTGCCGCGACAACCACAGCGCGAGCAACCGCCGGGGTTGACCAGGCAGATGCCAACCGCTGAGTTTTCTCCAACTTCCACGGCGGCATGCCATAGCGGTGGGCATCTCTACGCGCATTGACACCACGTGCACCGTGGAGCCGAGCTACATCACCAACCATTCCCGTGATTGCAGCCGACAGCAGTGCCGGTGCCATGCCCAGCTGCAAGGCACGGCGCATCTTGGCCAACGCTTCCCCACCCCGGCCGCGCAGTGCGAGCTCGGCAATCTCAAAGCCCGAAACCTCCGCCGAAGCACCGTAGTAGGTGCGCACTGCTTCCGAGGTGACCTTGCCCGCGGTATCCGCACACAGCTGGGAAATGGCGGTGGCCAGCTCGCGGAGGTCTGAACCGACCGCATCCAGGACGGTATCGATGACGTCGCGACGCACCTTAACCCCGTGTGAGGCGAACTCTTCGCCAACAAAACCGGGCAAGTCGTTTCGCTTGAGCGGTTGAGCTTCGAAAAAGCGGACCCCCAACTTGCGCAGGTCAGCGACCATCTTTTTCTGACGCCCCTCACCGCTGTGAAGGAGAATCAACGTGATGCCCGGCGCGGGATCCTTAACCGAATCCATCAACAGCTTGGCAGGCTCTTTGCCGGCGTCTTGGCAGTCGGTGACAACCACGATCCGGTCATCTCCAAACAACGAAGGGCTGAAGAGCTCCACGGCATCGACAGTGGTCATGTCCCCTGCGCGGATGGTGGTCACAGGCACCGAGCGTCCACCCGGATCGGACTCCGTTGCTGCCTGCGCGCGGACGGCAGCGACAATGGCGAGGCGGGCGCGGTCTTTCAGCAGCTCCTCTTTGCCCACAATCAAATTCACGGGTGCGACGGCGCTCAATCCCGACCTCTTTTCCGCGTTAATTCCTGCGACTGTTGTTTCTAGCCTACGGGACAGCCCGGATTTCACCTTCCTCGCCAGACTTCACCATTGGAATACAGGGCTTGCGGCCCATCTCGCTGCGGGCACACCACAGGAATCTGCTCGGGTGTCATTACGGTTTCTCGCACGCGCGGACCACACTCGCGAGCGATAAACCACTGGGGTGAGCGGCCTGATTGGGACGGTTGGCCGCTCACGGATTCAGCGATGTACGACGGGGACTCCACCGCCACGGTTTCTGTCGTGGGGTTATTGGTGGTGTCATCGAGCACCTGGACGTACCCCGCCTCTTCCTCGGTGAGTCCGAGTGCAATTCGGCACTGCCGGCTGAGCGAGGTCGGTGCAGGGTAACCAACCGATGCCACATGGTTGGCGGGTTCTCCGACAGCCTCCGCGTGAATGAGAACAACCTGGTTCTTCTCCGCACAGGCCGCAACCTTCCACCCCTGTGGGGCACGCGCAATGTCCAGCCCGAACACCCAAATAACCGCGTAACTACAGACGGCAAGTACCACTGCGAAGCAACCAGCGCGGAGCGCAAGACGGGGCCACGCCCAGAGCGCCGTCAAGCATGCGAACGTGAGCGTGCAGGAGATGACCAACGTGACCGTCCCAGTGGCGGGCGCGACGATTCCCGCAGCGAGGCGTGCGACCTGATGAATCCACCATGCGCACGGCGCGGCGCACCAGAGCAGCGCACTGACCAGCCAATTGAGATGCAGTGCGGCGGCAACGGCAGCGAGCGAACCAGCGATAGTAACCGGTGCGACGGCGGGCGCGGCGAGGAGATTGGCGAGCAGTGAGACGTGACTAATTTCGCCGATAAGGAGCGCCAACACGGGCATGGTGACCACGTGTGCGGCAATCGATACGGCGACGGCGCGGACTACTGGGGCGGGCCAGGTACCCATAACGGTGGTGGCGGACAGGCGTCTGGCAAGGGGCTCGGCAAGAAGGACTAACCCGGCGGTGGCTGCGACCGAGAGGGCGAAGCCCACTGATACCGATAGGTCTGGAGCCAGGAGAATCAACCCAATAATGCCAGCCGACAGCGCCGCGATGGCCTGGCCAGCTCGTCCTACAAGAATCGCCAACAGCCCAATGCAGCCGGTGACCACCGCGCGTAGCACTGACGGTTCTGTACCCACAATTGCCACAAAGCCATACAGGGCAAGCGCGGCGACTGCGACGCGCACCCGCGGTCCAGCCCACGAAAACACGGCTACAACAGCCCCGACAACAAGCGCAACGTTCGCTCCAGAGACCGCTGATAGATGTGAAAGCCCAGAAGCAGTCATCACATCGCCATCGGTGAGGCTAAAGCCGCGCTCATCGCCGATGGCCATGGCGGGAATCAGGCGGTCGGGACCAACGGGGAGATTCTGCGCCGAGTCAAAGAGCTGCTGCCTCACGTCAGCTGCCAGCCCCTGTGGTGGCGCGATGACCTCAACATCACCGCGCAGATTCAGCTGGATACCACTAATGCAGGGCTTGCTGGCCACACGTATACCGGCTGTGGATTCAATTACGGTGTCTCTCGTGATAGCCAACAGTGACTCGTCGCCGAAAGCCGTCACCTGCCCCGGAAGACCTTCGATGCGGGCCTTCGCACTGGCCCCAAACTCGGTTGCTTTCGGCTCGGTGACGAGGCGCAATTGCACTTTCGCCATCCCACCAATGTCCTCATAGAGCTCATGGGCTCGGGCTTGCGCTATGCGGATTCGCGTGGCCACCGCAACGCTGGCCACCGCCACAGCTGGCACCACGATAGTGGCGATTGCTCGCCAGCCGGAGGTCACCGCACCTCTGCCCCATCGCCACGACCAACGCTGCCACGCCCACGGCAACGCCACCGCAGTCGCGATTGAGCTCGGTACCACAACTATCGCCCATTCTGGGCGCATGATCACCGCCACCGCAGTCGCCCACGCCAACACCGCTGCTGGCACTAGCCGCACATCGAGCCCAGCACGAGCGCGCAGGTCAGACGGTGGTGGCATCGCGCAGAGCCTCTACCTTCGCCGGGCCGATTCCCGGTACCTCCTCAAGTGCGTCGATACTCGCAAAAGGCCCGTTCTTTTCACGAAAGTCAATGATTTTGGTCGCTGTTGCGGGTCCAATTCCGGGCAATTCCTCCAGCTGCGTAGCAGTGGCGGTGTTGATGTTGATCTTTCCGTCAGAGCCACCCGGGTCAGCCCCGCCTGCAGCACCGGCGCCAGAACCGCCAGAAACATCGGAACCGCCCTCCGCCGTCCCTGCTGGCAGCGCCTCTGTCCCGACCACAATCTGTTGACCATCTACCAACGGTGCCGCCAGGTTCACGCTGGCAGGATTAGCCTCCGGCAAAAGCCCACCCGCACGCTCAATTGCCTCCACCACCCGCGCACCCACTGGCACCTCCACCACGCCAGGATTCACAACCAACCCCACCACCGACACAATCAACGGCCCCACCTGTGCCTGAGCGTTAGTCTCCTGCCCCGGACCGCCAGGCGCCTCCGCTGGGGTTTCGGTCGTCTCCGGTGTCGTCCCCGCGACAGCCGCGTCCTGCACCGCAGGCATCTCCACCTGCGGCGTCGACGGCCACACCACCGCAGCGATTGCTCCAACAGCCAACACCGCAATCACAAGGCACGCAGCCATCGCCACCCGCGGCGTCACCACCGCCCGGCGCGTGGAAAAGTCCACCGCCATGCGCTTGTCTTGATCAATCGGTTCCAGATAGTCCGCCAGCCGATTCCGCAAATTCGTCACGATGCGCACCCTAGCGCCCCGCACCACACCCCACCTTGACGAAAGCACTCATCAAGGCGTCATCTGTGGATAAAAAATGACCTGTGGAGGTTATCCACAGGCCAGATCATCTTCGCAGTTCAGCCGCTACTTCTTCTCGTCGCCGTCATCATCACGCTTGTCGCTTGACGACGACTCCCGCGATTTCTCCCCATCGGTGCCAAATACAGCTCCCTCGGGATCGGACTTATCGCGCAGCGCCAAATCAGAGATAGCCTTCGCCAGACGCTCAGCTTTATCCAGAGCTGCTTGGCGATTCTCACTCCACGTTGGCAATTTAGAAACCGCCGTGGTGAAAAGCGGAATTCCCTGTTCATTAGTCACTACTGTGCGATGGATTCGTTTATTGCGGTTGCGACTGGCAGCCGGATTCTCAACTACCTTCACCGCAGCCTGATCGGTGATCGGCTCACCTGGGTCTGTGGTGCCAGCGTTTTCAGCCGAACCGTCCGTGTCAGCAGAGTCACCGGAATTGTCTATGTTCCCGGAATCGTCGTCTACCGCGTCTGCAGCCACAGCATCAACAGCAGGCGCGTCACTCTCCTCCACACTGTGGAGCAGCGCTGTCACGCCCATCTCTGTTTCAAAATCCATGGCATTCGAATCAATCGAGCCACCGGAGACCATGCCAACTGCATAGGCTCCCTGCCCGACATGAGCGGTAAGAGACTCCGGCAAATCCAGGATTCTAAACCGGGTATCGTCGGGTAGCTCTTCGGCAAGCATGGCCTGGAGCTCGTGAACGTCGTCAAGCGCATCGGAATGATGCAGCAATACCGCAGGCGGACGGTTCGCCGATGACGCGGACCGCACCATCTTCGTGGCAAAATCCACCATGCGCTGCTTGACCTTCGCCTCTGTCCGACACTTGGCGACCAGCGCTAGTGAGCCATCTTTGATGCCGACGATGGGCTTGATAGCGAGAGCCGTAGAAAGCATCGCTTGGCCCGCGGAGATGCGACCGCCACGACGTAGCGAATCAAGCTTTGGTACAAACAACCAGAGTCGATAGCGCTGCAGCACATCACGCGCTACATCGGCAACCTCATCACGACTGGCCCCGGCCCTCGCAGCCTTGGCCGCCGCGATGGCAGCGGCACCGACTCCAGCTCCGACGGTGTCGGTATCGATGACGGTCACACGGTCCAGCGCACCAGCAGCGGTGACAGCGTTAGACCAGGTAGCGGACATTCCCTTGCCAAGATGCAGGGCGACAACGCCAGCGTCAGAACCATCCTTGTTGGAGCGTTCCAGCGCACGCGCATATGCGGCGCACAGCTTCAGTGGACTGACTGCCGACGTGGTGACGGCGTCTTCATTGATGTCATGGCCGATGGGAACCACGGTGATGTCGAGCTTGCGGGCAACCTCGGGCATCAAGCACGCGGTGTCATCAACAACAATGCGAACGCGACCGTCACCGGGCATGGCGGCCTCCTGAAGAATCAGAAACCTGCGACTCCCGCTCGCGGACCTTCGCGTTAAAAGCATTCAGGTACCAGGAGGTCTCACCATTGACGCGCGTGCGCTGCTCCATTTCGACCCACGCAGTGTTGCCCAGGCCGTTGAACGTGCTGAAGTAGTCGCGCGGCATCTGCAGCAGGGCTGCGGTAGCGGCAGCAATGGCACCACCGTGGGACACGAGCACAAAGGTATCCGACTCCCAATCGGGGTTGGCCGCTAGCTCAGCAATGACCGCCAGCATTCGGTTGGAGACCTCAAAGCGGGTCTCGCCGCCCTTGGGTGCCCAGTTGAGATTATGGCGCCAGTGGTCACGCATACCGGGAAACGCGGAGTCAATCTCGTCGTAGGTGCGCTCTTGCCATTCACCGAGGTTGGTCTCACGCAGGCGCTTATCAAAACTCAACTCTGCACCGGTGGCCTCGGCTAGCGCGCGGGCGGTGTCGGCTGCCCGGGTCAGGTCAGAGGACACGATTTTTGTGATTCGCGGTTCAGCCTCCGCCAGGTACTGCGCCGCAGTACGGGCTTGCTCGCGACCAACGTCGGAAAGCTGCGTGTCCAGCTGTCCCTGAATGCGGCCGGTAGCGTTATACGAGGTCTGCCCGTGCCGCAGCATAATCAGGCGACGTCGAGCGGCAACATGTGCCTCGCGTGAGCCCGCCACAATTAAAACTCGTCCGTGTCCGGGTTTTCGGCAGCCAGCGGAATCTCGTCGATAGAACGAGCATTGCGGGCGGAATCTTCGCCGTCCTCGTTGCTCGGCTGCTCGATGCCCTCGACCTCGATGCGCGGGCAATCGCGCCACAGTCGATCCAGGCCGTAGAAGTCGCGTTCTTCACTGCGGAAGACATGCACGACAATGTCGCCGTAATCCAGCAGCGCCCAACGTCCCTCACGGACACCTTCGCGGCGAACCGGCTTTGCGCCGAGGTCACGCAGATCGTCCTCAATTTCGTCGACGATTGCGGCAACCAGACGCTCATTGTCAGCACTGACCAGGACGAATGCGTCCGTAATCACCACCGGGCCAGAGACATCGAGAACAACGACGTCCTCACCCTTTTTGCTATCGGCGGCCTTCGCCGCGGCGGTCGCCAGCTCAATGGCGCGTGGTTGTGCAGTCACGAAAGACTTCAGCTCCTTGTGATTAAAAGTCGTGAAAAACAGCGTTTGTACTTGTAACTTACCGTCTCAGCGGGATTTTGCTAACTTTCAGTCCGCGGTATCGGACTTCGCATCCACCGATGCCGCATCCTCGGAGGTCGAGTTCACCGATGCGGGGCCCACAGAACCAACCGTGCCCTCAGCAGACTGGTACAGACCCCGCTTAGCGATGTACTGCACCACGCCATCCGGCACCAAGTACCAAACAGGGCGTCCTGCCTCCGCACGCTTTCGACAATCGGTAGAAGAAATAGCCATGGCGGGAATCTCGATGAGGTGCAACCGTGAAGCGTCGATTCCTTCCAGGTCCTCTGCCCGCAGGTGAACCCCTGGACGAGTGACACCGACGAACGTTGCTGCGTCGAACATCTCCTCCCAGTCCCGCCACGTCATAATCTTCTGCAGCGCATCGGCACCGGTAATGAAGAACAGATCCGCGTTGGGATAGATGACCTTCAAATCCCGCAGCGTATCGACGGTATAGGTCGCACCCGGCCGATCAATATCAACCCGCGAGACCGAAAACTGCGGGTTCGACGCAGTGGCAATGACCGTCATCAGGTAGCGGTCTTCGCTGTGAGAGACCTTCCGGCCGCGTTTTTGCCACGGTTCACCCGTGGGCACGAAAAGCACAAAGTCGAGGTCAAAACGGTCTGCCACTTCGCTCGCGGCAACCAGGTGACCATTGTGAATGGGGTCAAAAGTGCCACCCATTACGCCAATGCGCTGCCGGGGCGCTTCCGCCGACTTCGCTGTCAACGCGGCGTGTACTCGCGACCGCACACTTTTCTTGCGCTTAATCATGACTGGCACTTTACCCGGGCACTACGGACGAGTCTGTCCACGACCAGCCAGAACCCACTTGCTGCTGGTCAACTCCGGCAGCCCCATGGGCCCACGGGCGTGCAGCTTCTGGGTGGAAATACCAATCTCTGCGCCGAAACCGTACTGCTCACCATCGGTGAACGCAGTGGAGGTATTGACGCTGACAGCGGCAGCATCAACACGGTCGACGAACTCCTGGCACACGCCCCAGTCACGTGCAGAGATAGCTTCCGTGTGACCCGAGGAGTACTCAGTGATGTGATCCGTCGCGGCCACCACACCGTCGACAATGCGTGCGGCAATGTCTAGCGAAAGGTACTCATCCGACCAGTCTTCTTCCGTCGCAGGAATGACCTCACCGGTCCACCCAGAGGCCGCCAGATTATCGACATCGCCGTGGACCGCAATGCCCGCGTCGGCAAGCGCGTCCAAAATGCGGACCTGATCCTGCGCGGACAGCGCCGAGTCAATGAGAACCGTTTCAGTGGCGTTACAGACGCTCGGACGGCGGGTCTTGCCGTTAATCATCAGCGCAATCGCCTCGTCGATATCGGCGGAAGCATCGATGTAGATATGGCAGTTACCGGTACCGGTCTCAATGGTCGGCACCGTTGCCTTCGTCACGACGGCCTCAATCAGACCGGCACCGCCGCGCGGAATCACTACGTCAACCAGGCCGCGGGCAGTGATGAGATCCTGCACGGAATCGTGGGTCTCACACGGCAGCAGCTGAACAAGGTCCTCCGGTGCATCGTGGTTGGCCAGCACCTCACGCAAAACCGCGACCAGCTGCGTGTTGGAGTGGACGGCGGACTTGGAGCCACGCAGCAAGGCCACGTTGCCCGACTTCAGCGCCAGACCAAAGGCATCGACAGTAACGTTCGGGCGAGCCTCATAGACCATGCCCATCACGCCCAGCGGAACGCTGACCTGGGAAAGCTTAATGCCGTTAGGAAGAGTGCTTCCCCGCAGCACCTCGCCTACCGGATCCGGCAGGGCCGCAACCTGGCGCAGCCCACCGGCAATACCCTCAACACGATTGGCGTCAAGACGCAGGCGATCCAGCAGGGAGTCACTAAAACCACGGGCCTTACCGGCCTCGATGTCCTTGGCGTTGGCTACCAGAATCTCTTCAGTACGGGCGACCAGCGCATCTGCTGCGGCCAGCAGGAGCTCGTTCTTGCGTGCCGACGTAAAGCGAGCCAGCTCTCCCGCGACAGCCTTGGCACGCTGTGCCTTATCTAAAACCTCGGCGCGCTCAGCAGCACGCTCCGGGCTAAGAGCCGAATCCTCGGCAATGCCCTGTTGAATGGTGTTAGCAGTTTCGTTCGTTTGAGCAGTCATGCCTACCAGCATAACTAGAGTGAGACATCATTTGAAGGAATTAGCTCAGCAACCCAAGGAAAGATGTAATTCATCAACAGCAGGAACACGATGACGGCAATCACGATGGTGATGATCGCTTTCACCCACCACGGACCCGGCAGGGATCGCCAAAAAGCTGCGTACATCTAGTTGACCTCCTTGGTCTCAACACCGGCGAGAACCGCGTGAATAATGAGCCGATGAGTGTTGTCCCACTGCGGATGGCAGGTAGTCAGCGTAAGTAGAGTCGCGTCACCGACCGGATTGAGGACATCGGCGCGGTCTGGAGTGACAATGTGCTGGCCGGGAATCTCGGGGACGTTAGTTCCTTCTGGCACGCAGTCGAAGCTTTCCCCTGCGCCAGCCATACCGTCGACCGGCAATACCTTGTAGCGGTAAATAGCATCACGCGTCTCTACGGTGATGTCATCGCACGTCTGCAGGCGGTCAATGTTGTCAAAGGGAGCTCCGTGGCCGTCACGATGGGCGGCATAAGAGCTGTTGCCCACCTGCCCCGGAAGGGCTGTGCTCGGATAATGGCCGGGGCCACCGCGCAAAACTTCCTGAGAGACACCTTCGAATACGACCAAATCGCTAAAACCGGCCTTAGGAGCGGAAATCATCGCCACCGCAGAGCCAGGCACCCAGGAGCCCTCAACAGCTGGCTCCGTGCCTTCTGGCGCCTGAGCTGCGGCCGATGCCGGTGCGGACCATGCCTGCTGCAGCTCATCACGAGCCTGCTGCTGAGCTTTCCCAGTTTCAAGACCAGACCAGTACAGCAGATAAAAGGCGAAGAGCGCCACCAGCACTCCAGCTGTCAAGAGCAACTCGCCGATGACGCCAATAATTTTCGATAACACACTTAGGATTATGCCCGAAAGTTCCTCATCCAGGCAGTCCGCGCTCAGGCGCTCCTCCCCCCAGCCAGTCCGCACTCAGCTAGTCCCCACTCAGCCGGTCTTTGCCGAGGCACCTCTGTCCGGGCGCGCCCAGGTGCGCGTCTTTAAGCGCTGCAGCTCTCAGCGCAACGCTCTCCTAAGCGCGGGAGGCGAAATCCGACAGGTAGTCGGCATGGACGACAGGCTTCTGCATGTCATTCGGCAATTCCTCGGTGTGGTAGCCGATCATGCCCAGCAGCTCCTCAGAGTCATAGTTGACCTCGCCGCGTCCGATGACCTCACCGCTCGGGCCAATCAGGTCGACGATGTCACCAGCGGAGAACTCACCGTCAACCGAGGTGATACCGACCGGGAGCAGCGACTTGCGCATGCGGGTCACAGCGTCGACCGCGCCGGCATCCAGGCGAAGCAGGCCCGAGCTATCCGCTGCGTAGAGCATCCAGAACTTCCAGGCGCTCAAGCGGTTGTCCTTCGCGGCGAAAGCCGTTCCCACGTCTGCCTGGTCAAGTGCTCGCTCAATGTTGGACGCCGAAGTCAGCAGCACCGGCACCCCAGCACGCGAAGCCAGGCGTGCGGCAGACACCTTCGAGGCCATTCCACCGGTGCCCAGTGCTCCACCGTCACCGGCGATAACACCACGCAAGTCGTTACCGCTGCGCACCTCTGGCACAAAGGTCGCACCTGGATCGGCCGGGTTGCGGTCGTAGAGGCCGTCGACGTCGGAAAGCAGAATCAGTGCATCGCAGTACGCCAGGTGACTGACCAGGGCGGCGAGGCGGTCGTTGTCGCCGAAGCGGAACTCCGAGGTCGCGACCGTGTCATTTTCGTTGACAATTGGCACTGCACCCAGCTGGCGCAGGCGGTCGATAGTGCGCTGGGCGTTGCGGGCACGCGAACGCACACCTGCATCGTCCGAGGTCAAAAGCACCTGTGCAGAAGTGCGGCCATAGCGCAGGAAGGAGCGTCCCCACTCCTGTGCCAGGCGCACCTGCCCCACAGCTGCAGCCGCCTGCTTGGTCGCCAAATCAGTGGGACGCGAAGTCAGCCCCAGCGGCCCCATTCCGGATGCCACCGCGCCGGAGGACACGACAATGACATCGCTAAAGCCCATACGCTTTTCCAGGGCATCGGCAATGAAGTCGATGCGTTCGGGATCGGTACGACCGTCAGATCCGGTCAACGAGGAAGAACCAATCTTCACCACGACGCGCTTCGCGGTCCGAATTGCCTCACGAGTCTCGGAATCGAAACCGCCTTTGGTTCCCGGAGATAAATTCTCAGTCGCCTTTTCAATCTCAGCGACGGTGGACTCAGGATTGTCGTGAAGTAGCTCGTCGACCTCCTCACGGGAAATCGGCGCGTCCGATCCAGACTTCGGCGCGGTAGCTACCGGGGCATCTAATGCATCTGCTCCAGTGACGTCAACATCGTTGGCAACGGTGTCGGAAGGGATAACTGACTCACTCATTTCACTAATGGAAAACATGACGGTCTAATGTAATTCTGACTATATAATTGTTTAAACAATCAATGGCAAAATGCAAGTTTGAAGTCTTCGCTTGCCGACGACGCTGTCGCCCGCGACTATGAGTACCGGTCGCGAATAGCCTCTTCGCCATCTCCGAAATCGTACTCGTCAATCAGACCACGGCGGGCCTGCGATGCACGCTTACGCTGCTCGGCGCTAGTGCGCTCGTTGACGTAGAGACGATCGTCGGTACCACGGCCACTCGGCACGAAGTCATCGGTGCCCGCGACCTGCTGCGGGTACCACTCGAAGGTGAGATAGGAAATCGTCACCGGGCAGCCAACCGTTGCCCCAGCCTTTGCCAGGGCATCTTCTACACCAAGCTTGGCCAGGCGGTCAGCCAAGTAGCCGACTGCCTCGTCGTTTTCGAAGTCCGTCTGGTTAATCCAGCGCTCCGGCTTACGGCCACGCACAATGAACCCATCTGGGGTATTCGGATCGCGCTCGATGGTGAAGTCCGCGCCTTCGCGCTTCTTGCCACGCACACCTTCCGGACGGATGACCGCACGGGGCTCCTGCTCTGTTGGCAACGGATGCGCCTTGCGGTAGGCGGCAATCTGATCCTTCAGGCCGTAGGTCAGCTCCTTGAGTCCCTCGTGCGTCACCGTAGAGATCTCATAAATCGGCCAGCCGAACTTCTCCAGCTCCTCGCGCTGCATGTCAATCATTTCGCGAGCATCGGGCAGGTCAATCTTGTTCAGCACGATGACGCGCGGACGCTCTGCGAGATCCCCAAGCCCCACGTCGGCCTTCAGCACCGACTGGTAGTTGGCGAGTTCCGTCTCCAACGCCTTGATGTCAGAGACCGGATCGCGGTCGCCCTCCAGCGCAGCAGCGTCCACCACATGCACCAGCACAGCACAGCGCTCAATGTGACGCAGGAAATCCAACCCAAGACCACGGCCTTCAGACGCCCCCGGGATAAGACCCGGCACATCTGCGATGGTGAAGGACTCGTAGCCAACGTTGACCACACCCAGGTTCGGCTGCAGCGTGGTAAATGGGTAGTCACCAATCTTCGGCTTAGCAGCGCTCAAGGTGCTGACCAGCGAGGACTTTCCAGCTGACGGGAAGCCCACCAGTCCAACGTCTGCCATGGATTTGAGCTCCAAGACAAGATCCTTGGCCTCGCCAGGCTCACCGAGGAGAGCGAAGCCCGGCGCACGGCGGTTCTTGTTCGCCAGCGCTGCGTTGCCCAGACCACCGTAACCGCCTTCAGCGGCGATGAAGCGGGCCCCCTTACCGGTCATGTCCGCCAGCACTTCCCCATCCTCGGTCATCACAACCGTGCCCTCCGGCACTCCGAGAACCAGGTCCTCGCCGCGAGCACCATTGCGGTGATCACCCGCGCCGGGCTTACCGTTGGCAGCCTTGATATGGGGATGGAAGTGGAAGTCCATCAGAGTGTGAATCTGCGGGTCGACGGCCAGCACAATGTCGCCACCGTGGCCGCCGTTACCGCCATCGGGACCGCCGAGTGGCTTGAACTTTTCACGCAGCACCGAGTTACAGCCGTGACCACCGTCGCCGGCCTGCAAATGCAGTACGACACGATCTACAAAACGAGACATAAAATCACACACACTTCCGAGCGGAGAGCCATCATCTAGTGCCTGGAGTAATGCCCTAATTTAAGCGAGCCGACGGGCAGAAGTCTAGGCGGTAACAAAACGCTGCCTCGCAACCTAAAAGCGCGAAACAGTACATAAACAACAAAAGAGCCGATTACCTTTCGCAGTGGGAAAGGAATCGGCTCTTCTGCAAGGCAGTTAAACCTGCCTCATATTCAACGTTGCAGTAATCCTATGTGGACAACCGGGGGTTGTTCTTAGGAGTTATTCTCAACGATGCTGACAATGCGGCGGTTGCGGCGGGTACCGAACTCGACTGCGCCTGCCTTCAGAGCGAAGAGAGTGTCGTCGCCGCCACGGCCAACGTTCTCACCCGGGTGGAACGAGGTACCGCGCTGACGAACGAGAATCTCGCCTGCCTTAACCTGCTGGCCGCCGAAGCGCTTCACGCCGAGGCGCTTAGCTTCGGAGTCGCGGCCGTTGCTGGTGCTGGATGCACCCTTCTTAGTAGCCATGATTTTCTCCTAGGGAAAAGCTAATTGGAATTTCGGCGGTTTACTTGGAGACGCCGGTAATCTTCAGAACAGTGAGCGGCTGACGGTGGCCGTAGCGGCGCTTGTAGCCAGTCTTGTTCTTGTAGTGCATGCCGCGGATCTTCGGGCCCTTAGCGGCCTCGACGATCTCTGCGTTAACGGTAACGTTGGCAAGCTTGTCGGCATCCGCAATGACATCTGCGCCATCGACGAGCAGAACCGGGGTGAGAGCCACGGACGAACCCGGCTCACCCTCGATCTTCTCGACCTTGACGAGGTCACCTTCGGCAACCTTGTACTGCTTGCCGCCGGTCTTGACGATCGCGTACATAGGAGGGCTACCCCTTTATCTGAGAAACTCGACTCAAGGAATCTTTGTAATTCCTTGACTGGACAATGGAATTGCGATTAGTTGCGTGTGCAGAACACTTCAGGGACATACCCGAAAGCCAAATCCGAGTAGATTTCCCCGCTCTGGCCGTTTCCTTACCACCAGCGCCTCAAGCACCAGTGGGCATGACCAGATACGCCTACTAATCAGCGACTGGTCAAGAGTAGCGAAAAATCCCCCTAAATTACAAACTGCCCGAGTAAGACCCTGTCCCCCATTGGTTTTCACGGTCTTCCCGGGCAGTTTCCGAAGCCACTTTCCACCCCCTGCTTTAGGGAACGGAAAACAGCCTTCTATCTGGTCTTACTCCAGGTTTCCAATACCTAGTTCTGGCCACTTCGGCGCACCGCACGACGCACGCGGCGACGACGATTGGCCGGTTTCGTCTCCGGCGCCGCAGCACCGCGATTAGCCTGCTTCTGCTCTGGCTTAGTAGCGCGGTTTGAAGCGCCCTGTCGCTGCTTCGGCGCAGTCGCTCCGGCATCGCTTTGCGACGAGACCCTGCGCACCGCCCGACGGCGATTACGGCGAGCTCCCGTGCCCTGGACCGCTACGACCTCAACCCGTGACTTGCCCGAGCGGCGTCCACCGCCACTGCGGTTGGCGCTGCGGTTGGTGCTGCGGTTGCTGTCATCGCGGTTGTCTTTCGCACGATCTCCGCCCTTGCTGCCTTCAGCGTCCGCCTTTGGCTTAGTGGACTCGAAGTCCTCGCGGCGCGGTGCGCGATCCGAGCGAGAGTTACCGCGCGTCGGACGACGACGGCGTGGAGAACGCTCGAACGCCTCCTTCGCCTCCTCATAGGTCTGGGACTCCTCGGCCACAGCCTTACCGGTCTTGTTAGCGTTGCCGCCCTTGCCATTCCTGGCTGGCTCCCTCACATCTGTGGTGGAAGCTGCCTGAGACCCAGCCTGAGGCGCAGTGGTTTCATCCACAGCAGTACGACGCACAGCGCGACGACGGCGATGTCGAGCGCTAGCGCTGCTGGAGCGTTCAGCGTCGCCACGGCCTCCACCGTTATCGGTGCGCTCGGCACGCTCAGCACGGGTCGGGCGCTCCGAACGCTTGCGACGATCACCATATTCTTCGTCGCGGTCATCAGCGTCGCGTGCAGCCGAATCAACGGCAACATGCTCCGCTACACGGCGACGCGTAGCCCGACGGCGGCGGCGCTGCCCCTCCTGCGGCATGTAACGGTCATCCGACGGCTCCTCTGGGTCCTTCTCACGGGCTTCCGCAACAGCTGCGGCAGCCAGAGCAGCCAGGTCATTGGAGTTCTCCGATTGCTCAGTACGCTCGCGGCGCTCCTGACGGCCACGGCCGTTCTGTCGCTGCTCATCGTTTCGGCCCTGGCTCTTACGAACCCGGCGACGACGCGGCGGCTTCGGCTCATCGTTCTCAGAAGAGACGATGACAGCTTCGACAGCAGCTGCGACACGCTTGTCGGCTGCGTCCTTATCGCGCTGGTTGGTCTCCGTGTCGTCGTCACGCGTTGCCTTGGAAGAGCCTGCCTGGTCGCTCTGATCGCGGTGCATGGCCAGCGCGGCCGGGTGGTTGGCCGGATTGTGCTCCGAGCGCGACTTGTTGCGGCGCTTGGACTTGTCCTGCTCGTCGTTGCGACGGCCATTCTTGTGGCCACGGCCCTGATTGTCCTGCTCAACCGGATCGATGTGGATAATCAGACCGCGGCCATTGCAGCAGCTACACGGCGTGGAGAAGGTCTCCAGCAGGCCTGTGCCCAGACGCTTGCGAGTCATCTGGACGAGGCCGAGCGAGGTGACCTCGGAGACCTCGTGACGCGAGCGGTCGCGGCCCAGGGCCTCCTTCAGACGGCGCAGCACCAAGTCCTGGTTTTCCGGCAGCACCATGTCGATAAAATCGACGACAATCATGCCGCCCAGATCGCGCAGACGCATCTGGCGGACGATTTCCTCAGCGGCCTCCAGGTTGTTGCGAGTGACCGTCTCTTCCAGGTTTCCGCCAGCGCCGGTGAACTTACCGGTGTTGACGTCGATGACCGTCATGGCCTCGGTGCGGTCGATGACCAGCGTGCCGCCCGAAGGCAGCCAGACCTTGCGGTCGAGTGCCTTGGCCAGCTGCTCATCGATGCGGAAGTGCTCGAAGACATCAGCGCCGCCGTGCTCCTTGGCGAAGTAGCGCTGCAGTCGCGGCTCCAGCTCTGGTGCCAGGTCGCCGATGTAGTCCGTCACTGTGTTCCACGGGCGATCGCCCTCCACCACGAGACGCGAGAAGTCCTCGTTGAAGACGTCGCGGACGACCTTGACCAGCATGTCTGGCTCTTCGTACAGCGCAATCGGCTTTGCTCCACGCTTCGCCTTCGCTGCCTCGGAGGCTTCCCAGATCTCCTGCCACTGCGACTCCAAGCGCTTGATGTCGGCCTCGATGGCCTCCTTGGACACACCCTCGGCTGCGGTACGGATAATCGTGCCCGAGCCCTCCGGCGTAACCTCGCTCAGAATCGACTTCAGGCGCTTGCGCTCCGGCTCCGGCAGCTTGCGGGAAATACCCGCGCTCCGGCCGCCCGGCACGTACACCAGGAATCGACCAGCCATCGAAATGTGAGTGGTCAGACGCGCGCCCTTGTGACCAATCGGATCCTTGGACACCTGGACCAGAATCTGGTCGCCGGCCTTCAGCGCGTGTTCAATCTTGCGCGAACGCGATTTCGTGCCCAGCAGCTTCCAGTTCAGGTCACCTACGTAAATGACACCGTTGCGGTCGGTTCCGATATCGATGAACGCCGCTTCCATGCTGGGCAGGACGTTCTGCACGCGACCGAGGTAGATATTGCCGATCTGCGTGGTCTGCGTGTCAGAGGTAACGAAGTGCTCGACCAGCAGGTCATCTTCCAGCACACCCACCTCAGTGACAATGCCCGCGTGGTCATGGCGCTTGCGCTCACGCACCACCATCGTGCGCTCCACCGACTCACGACGAGCCAGGAATTCCGCCTCCGAGATTACATGGCGCTTGCGCGATTCCTCACGACGCTCGATACGGCGACGTCGCTGCGCCTCCAGGCGAGTCGATCCCTTAATCGCCTGCGGTTCCTCGACCTCTTCGCGGGTTTCCTCTTCCTCGCGCTCTGTGTTTTCGGTGGTCTTCTCCGCCTGTTGCGCGTCATCATTACGACGCCCACGTCCACGACGGCGACGACGCGGGCGCGGCTGACGCTCCGTTTCGCTTGACGACGAGCCGTCCTGCCCCTCCCCCGCGTTGTCATCGGTGCCCTGGTTGGAGGCACCGCTGTCAGCCGAAGCAGCATCCTCGGTGGCCGAATCCTTGGCCGAGGCCGGAACAGCCTGCGGCGCCAGGAAGATAGGCGCAAACGCGGTCTGCTCTTCCGCAACCGGCGGCTCCGGGACTACCGGCGGCTCGATGTCCTGCAGGGCTTCGCTCTGAGTTGCCTGCGTATCCTGCGGCTCTTGCGTTTTCTGCGGCTCTTGCGCTTCCTGAATCTCCTCTGCTGCTGGAGCGCTGGTCGTGCGGACCGCACGGCGAACTCGGCGACCACGACGTGTGGTCACTGCAGCGCTCTTTGCAGCAGGTGCTTCGGCGGAAGCTTCCTCAGCGAAGGTTTTCTCAGCGGTCTCGGCTACGGTGTCGGCAGCCTTCTTATCGGAAGCATTCTTATCTGCAGCCTTCTTCGACGACGACTGAACTACAGCCTCAACAGCTTCCTCGACGACCGAGTTCGAGTCCTTCTGCTCGTCCTTCGCAGCGGTTTCTTCCGGAGCGCCAGCGGTCTTCTTCACAGCCCGCTTACGCGTTGCTCGCTTCTTAGTCGTGCTCTTCTTCTCTGCGCTCTGCTTCTCTTCAGCCTGCTTCTCTGCGCTCTGGTTTGCCGAGGATTTCTTAGCCGAGGACTTCTTGGTGTCCTTCTTCTCGGTCACTTCCTCGGCAGGCGCTGCGTCCGACTCCGCTTCGCTCTGAGCTGCCTTCTGGTCGGCCTTCTTTTCTGCCTTCGGCGCAGCCTTCTTTGTGGCCTTCTTCGCAGCCGACTTCTTGCCGCTCTTCTTCGCAGCTGGCTTCTTCTCGGACTTAGCTGCAGTTTGCTCGTCCGACTTCTCATCTGCCGCGTTCGGCTTACCTGCCGACTGTTTTTCCTTCGCGGCTGGCTTTTCGCCGGTTGGCTTGGTCGCAGCGGATCCGTCGTCAAGCGAGGCATCCTCTGGATGATCACCGATGAAATTCAGCACTGCGTCGAGCTGATTTTGATTAATGGTGGACGCAGCGGACTTTACGACGATCCCCGCGTGCCCCAGTGCTTCGATGGTTTCCTTCGAGGTCAACCCCAAGCTCTTGGCCAGGTGGTGGACTCGGGTTTTCAGAGCCGCTGACTCACGATCAAATTCGCGTGCCTTAGCGACAACATCCTGGCTGAAATTTGCCACTGTATTTGTTTCTCCTTGACACCCCACCACGCAAAACCCGACAACAGGAAGCACACTCTTTGTCATTTCATGTGCGCCTACATCCGTTGTGGCCTTGGAAACCAGGCGGAGCAACGATGTTGCGACAGCCACTTCATTTGCGCCAAATGCGCAGATAGAGGGCCGAAAACGATGAACAATTATGAAAGTCTTATTGGCAGGCCTACCGGCTGACTCGGGGATTCAGCGATCACATGCGGCATATTTCATCCGCCGGAGCGAACTCCCGGGCACTACTGCTGCTGTCCATTGTCGCACATATCGAGCAGGTGGCGCGCACCGACATTGGTGGCGGCGGGCCAATCCGAGTTACTGACTGCGTTTATGACAGAAATGGCCTGAAAAATTGCCGGAAAGTGTCATAAACTCCTACAGTTTCACATTTGCAGCCCGTGCCCGCATTCACACGTGCAGCCCGCTGAAGGGCCGCCCCACGGTCGTCGACAAGCAAAAAGCGCCGAACCGGCAAACAATTGCTTGCTCAGTTCGGCGCCAGTTCAACGCTCACGGGTCAATGCTGAACCGTCAACGTTTAGAGGTTCGGGAACCAAATACCAATCTCGCGCTCAGCGGACTCCGGGGAATCGGAACCGTGAACAACGTTGTTAGCAACCTCAAGTGCGAAGTCACCGCGGATGGAGCCCGGAGTTGCGGCCTCAACCGGGTTAGTGCCGCCAGCGAGCTGACGCCAAGCAGCGATTGCGTTCGGGCCCTCGATAACACCAGCGACCAGCGGTGCAGAGGTGATGAAATCAACCAGCTCACCAAAGAACGGCTTATCGACGTGCTCTGCGTAGTGCTCCTTCGCAGTTGCCTCGTCAGCAACACGGAGGTCAAGCGCGACCAGCTTCAGGCCCTTACGCTCAATGCGGGAGATAACTTCGCCGACCAGACCGCGGGAAACGCCGTCCGGCTTGATCAGAATAAGAGTACGTTCAGTCATGGTGAGCATCATACTATGACAAACCCCGCTGCACCGGAGTGGTGGTGCAGCGGGGTGAAAGTCGCGACTACGAGCGCGGGAGATCTACGAGTGCTGGGTGGTCAACAGACCGCGCTCCATACGCTGGATGAGGTTCTTCCGCAGGTGCAGAATGTAGGCCCACACTAGTGCGAAGAAGATACCCACCACGCCCATCGACACGTGTGTGAAAATAGCCAGCACACCAAAGACCTGCAGTACAATGTTGGCCTTCAGCGCCCAGGGCTGCTTCTGCAGGAAAGCCATCGCAATCAGAGCCAGGCCCAGGATGGTGATGTACGTAACCGAGAAGGTCTGGTTAATCTGACCGTCGGGAATGCGCGTGACCACAGTCAGACCAAGCAGCACCGAGATAGCCTGCATGATCAGCGTGCCGGACATAACACCGCGCAGACCCTTCAGCGGGTCCTTAGCCGAATCGTGTCCCGCACCGAGCGGACCATACTTGCCACCCTCACTCAGGTCACGCCCCTCGCGGTAGGCGCGCAGGGCCTCGCGGTCGGCAGCGGTGTAATCCTCCGCGCCATTGCCCTGTGGCTGGCTCGCCTGAGATTCGCTCATTGCGGGTCCTTTCCAAATAGTGTCCGGGCCTCGCCCGCGGTAACAACAGATCCAGTGACAATCACACCGGAACCAGAGACAATACCGTCACCGGTGTCGGTTTCCTCAGCCAGCGCGACAGCTAGCTCAACGGCGGACGGCAGAGTTGGCACGCGATGCACGCGCTCCTCGCCGAAAATCTCCTCCGCAAGGTCAGCCAGGTCGTCGTAGTGCAGCGCACGCGGCGAGGTGTTCTGGGTGATTACCACTTCTTCGAAGTACGGCTCCAGCTCCACCAGCAGCCCACGAGCGTCCTTCTCCCCCAACACCGACAGCACACCAATGACACGGCGGAAGTCGAACTCAGCGGAGAGCGCCGTGCGTAGCGCACGGGCACCGTGAGGATTGTGGGCGGCATCGATAAACACCGTCGGGGTCGAACGCACGCGCTCCAGGCGGCCGGGCGATGCGACCGTCGCAAAGCCTTCGCGAACCGCATCAATGTTGAGCGGACGCCCCGGACCTGCGCCGAAGAACGCCTCCACCGCAGCCAGTGCTGTGGCTGCGTTACGCGCCTGATGCGGACCGTGCAGCGGCAGATGGATGTCGTCATACTCGCCGGCCAGGCCCTTGAGCGTCAGGTTCTGCCCGCCGACCGCCAGCTGATGACTGACGACGCCGTACTCAACTCCAGCGCGGGCGACGGAGGCGTCCATTTCCACGGCACGTCGCAAAACGACGTCCATTGCTTCCGGCTCTTGCTCGCCGACAATGGCGACATTGTCCGGTGGCGTGAGCAAGTCGTCCTTGTTCCACCGCGACTTGATGATGCCGGCCTTCTCAGAAGCGATTTCAGCCAGGGTATCGCCGAGGTACTCCGTGTGATCGAGACCGATTGGGCAGATGACTGCCACGTCGGCCTCCACCACGTTGGTCGCATCCCATGTGCCACCCATGCCGACTTCCACCACGGCGACATCGACAGGAGCGTCGGTGAAGGCAGCGTAGGCCATGGCCGTGAGGACCTCGAACTTACTCATCTGCGGGCCGCCCTTTTCGGCGGACTTGGCGTCAACCATTTCCACGTAGGGCTGAATCTCGCGCCAGATGCGCACGTAATCGCGTGGATGAATGGGCTGGCCATCGATGGCGATGCGCTCGGTAACCAGCTGCAGATGCGGACTGGTGGTGCGGCCGGTGCGACGACCGAGAGCGCGCACCAGCGACTCAATCATGCGCACAGTGGAAGTCTTGCCATTCGTGCCGGCAACGTGAATGACCGGAGTGGCACGCTCAGGATGGCCAAGGATGTCCATCAGCATCTCGATTCGCTCGAGCGACGGGTCAATCTTGGTCTCCGGCCAGCGCTGATCCAGCTCGGCTTCCACCTCTGCGAGCTCGCGCAGCTCCTCGGCGGTGGCCTCCAGCGGAGCCGGCTCATTGACTGGGCGATCCACATCCACCGGCAGGCTCAGGCCTTCCTCGGACACGGAGACCTCACCGAGGCGCATGTCATCGGGCATGCGGTCATCAGCCATCACACCGGCGATTTCGCGAGGTTCGAGGTCCTCGACGATCTGGGAGTCAGCCGGATCGAATTCGAACTCAGGCGCTGCAGTGGACTCCTCTCGCAGCGCAGACTCTTCCTGCGTCACCGAATCGTCGCCGCCACCAAGATTCAAACGAATCTCCCCTGCAATCTCATCGTGTGATTCAGCACCCCGAGGTTCGATATCCCGTGGTTCGGTCATGCCTGCGGAAGTCCCTCCAAACGAGCCTTAATGCGGTCAATTTCCTCCAGTGCGAACTGGTGGCGAGTCTTGATCTTCTCCACGACCTGCTCCGGAGCCTTGGACAAGAAGGCCTCGTTGCCGAGCTTCTTTTCGGTGCCGGCCAGTTCCTTCTCGGCCTTGGCCAGGTCTTTTTCCAGGCGCTTGCGTTCAGCGGCCACGTCGACGGTGCCGGAGGTATCCAGCTCGATCAGGACCGTGGCCTGAGACAGGCGCACCTCAATGGAAGCGGTAGCGGTGAAGCCGTCCTCCGGTGCCTCAGCACGAGCCAGCGAACGAATCATCTCTTCCTGAGCAGTCAGATCAGCATCCGCCAGGTTCATGCGTGCCGGCACGCGCTGCGACGGCTTCACACCCTGGTCATTGCGGAAACGACGCAGCTCGGTGACCAACTTCTGGGCATCGGCAATACGACGTGCGGCAACCTCATCAACAGCAGCGCCGTCGGTGGTCATGGTTGCATCCGGCCAGGCGGAAATAACCAGAGAGTCCTCGAAGCCCTCCGCGCCGTCGGTAAGCGCCTTCCACAGCGTCTCCGTGACGAACGGCATGGACGGGTGTAGCAGACGCAGTAGCGTATCCAGCACGCGGCCTAGAACCAGACGAGTGGAGGCGGCTCGGGCGGCCTGCTCCTCGGTCATGGTCTCGCCGTCATTCAGGCGTGGGAAGTCAACCTTGGTCATCTCCAGGTACCAGTCACAGACCTCGTCCCATGCGAAGTGGTAGAGGGCCTCGTTGGCCTTGGAGAACTCGTACTTATCCAGCGCAGAGTCGACTTCGGCGCGGACCTGTTCCAGGCGGTCCAAGATCCAGCGGTCGGTGTCGGTGAGCTGGTCACGGTCCGGCAGCTCGCCCACGTGGGCACCGTTCATCAGTGCAAAGCGGGTGGCGTTGAACAGCTTGGTAGCGAAGTTACGGGAGCTCTGTGCGGCGTCGTTACCGACCGGCAGGTCAGAGCCCGGGTTAGCGCCACGAGCCAGCGTGAAGCGAAGTGCGTCCGCACCGTAATCACGCACCCAGTCCAGCGGGTCAATGCCGTTGCCGAGAGACTTCGACATCTTGCGACCCTGCTCATCGCGGACCAGACCGTGCAGGAAGACATCCTTGAACGGCACCTGCGGACGACCGTCGCGACCCTTGCCCAGCGGTGAATCAGGCAGGGTGGCAGCAAAGGTCGAGAACATCATCATGCGCGCGACCCAGAAGAACAGAATGTCGTAGCCGGTGACCAGCACGGATGTCGGGTAGAACTTCTCCAGCTCTGGGGTGGCGTCCGGCCAACCCATCGTGGAAAACGGCCACAGCGCAGAGGAGAACCAGGTATCCAGCACATCCGGATCCTGCGTCCAGCCGTCGCCCGTCGGGACCTCATCATCCGGGCCGACACAGACGACCTCGCCATTCGGGCCGTACCAGATCGGGATGCGGTGGCCCCACCACAGCTGACGGGAAATACACCAGTCGTGCATGTCATCGACCCAGTCGAACCAGCGCGGCTCCTGCGAAGCCGGGTGAATAACCGTGTCGCCCTCGCGAACAGCATCGCCGGACATCTTGGCCAGCTCATCGACCTTAACGAACCACTGCAAGCTCAGCAGCGGCTCAATCGGCTCACCCGAGCGCTCCGAGTGACCAACCGAGTGAACATACGGGCGAATCTCCTTGACAATGCGTCCCTGCTCACGCAGCGCCTCCGTCAGCGCAGTACGGGCCTCTGCACGATCCATGCCGTCGAAACGCGTGCCAGTGTTGAAGATACGGCCAGTGGTGTCGATGACCTCCGGCATATCCAGGTCGTGGCGCTGGCCCATAGCGAAGTCATTCGGATCGTGCGCCGGCGTGATCTTCACCGCGCCGGTACCGAACTCGCGGTCCACGTAGTCATCGGCGATGACCTGAATCTTCAGGTCCTCGCGGAACGGGTGGTCCAGAACCTTGCCCACCAGGTGCGTGTAGCGCTCATCCTCCGGGTGCACGGCAATTGCCACGTCACCCAGCATCGTCTCCACACGAGTCGTCGCCACAACAATGGAGTCCTCCCCATCGCCGTAGCGGAAAGACACGAGCTCGCCTTCAGCGTCCTCGTACTTGACCTCAATATCCGAGATTGCAGTCTGCAGCACTGGCGACCAGTTGACCATGCGCTTGGCGCGGTAAATCAGGCCGCGGTCAAACAGTTCCTTAAAAATCGTCTGAACCGCACGGGACAGGCCCTCGTCCAGAGTGAAGCGCTCACGTGACCAATCCAGGGAGTCACCAATCTGGCGCATCTGGTTGCCGATACGTCCGCCGTAATCGTGCTTCCACTCCCAGACCTTCTCCACGAATTCCTCGCGGCCGTAATCGAAGCGGTCCTTACCTTCGGACTCCTTCAGCATCGCCTCGACCTTGGTCTGCGTTGCGATACCCGCGTGGTCCATACCCGGCAGCCACAGCACCTCGTAGCCCTGCATGCGCTTACGGCGCACCAGCGCATCCATCAAAGTGTGGTCCAGTGCGTGGCCCATGTGCAGCTGACCCGTCACATTCGGCGGGGGCAGCACAATAGAGTAAGCCGGCTTGGAGCTAGACGGATCAGCCTCGAAATAGCCAGCGTCTACCCAGCCCTGGTACAGGTCCGACTCCACGTCAGCCGGGTTCCACGACTTGGGCAACTTATCTGCTCTGTTTAGGTCCACGTTGTTCTCAGTCACGCGTCACATCTTAGCGCCTTGCCCGGATTTGGTTTTCCAGGGGCTTTACGACGGCCCTTGCGCCCCACCCATATCTGCCATCAGCGACTTATACACCGCCTAATTCAAGCCTTTCTCCCGCTCCGAGCCAAACCGCGATTACCGCGCAAAATAAAAACGCTCTCTTGTGAAATCATCACAAGAGAGCGCCTCTAAACGGCCGTTGAACAGCTCTTAGACCAGCAGGTCCTTAACAGCCTCGCGCTCTTCGCGCAGTGCCTTGACGTTGCGCTCGATGCCAGCGCGCTGAACCTCGGAGAGATCCAGGCCCTCAACGCGAACCCACTCGCCGTCCTTGGCGTAGCACGGAACACCAGCGACCAGGCCCTCGTCGATGCCGTAGGAGCCATCGGACGGAAGGGCGACAGAGACCCACTCGCCCTCTGGGGTACCCGTGACCCAGTCACGCATGTGGTCAACTGCGGCTGCGGCAGCGGAAGCTGCGGAGGAGGAACCACGGACCTCGATGATTTCTGCGCCACGCTTGGCGACACGCGGAATGAAGTCCTGCTCGACCCACGCAGCGTCCACCTTGTCGGAGACCTTCTCGCCTGCAATGGTGGCGTAGGTGATGTCCGGGAACTGGTCTGCGGAGTGGTTACCCCAGACAATCATGTTCTTGATCTCAGTGGTCGGAACACCAATCTTTTCCGACAGCTGAGACAGGGAACGGTTGTGGTCCAGGCGCATCATGGCGGTGAAGCGCTCTGCCGGGATGTCCTTAGCGTGGGATGCGGCAATCATGGTGTTGGTGTTGGCCGGGTTGCCGACAACCAGAACCTTGATGTCGTCTGCTGCGTGATCATTCAGTGCAGCACCCTGCGGGCCGAAGATCTTGCCGTTGGCGCCCAGCAGTGCGGAGCGCTCCTCGCCCTTGCCGCGCGGCTTTGCACCGACCAGGAAGGCGGCGTTGGCACCGTCGAATGCCTTTGCCGGATCATCGGTGATGTTGATGCCAGTCAGAAGCGGGAAGGCGGAGTCAAACAGCTCCATGGCGACGCCTTCGGTGGCGTGCAGCGCCGGAGTGATCTCCAGCAGGTTCAACTCAACCGGGGTCTCAGGGCCGAAAACCGAACCGCTGGCAATGCGGAAGAGCAGGGAGTAAGCGATCTGTCCGGCGGCGCCGGTAACTGCAACCTTTACGGGAGTCTTGTTCACTTCAGGCCTTTCTCGAGAGAGAATCAATTCGCTGCCCACTCTAATGCGACTACAGAATTGGCGCAGACGGGGGCGATGCGCTCAGGCCATTTCTGAAAAACGGATAGCATTAGGCATGACTTACGGTCGTGTACTCATTTCACTAGAAAGAAGTCCGCGACTGACCAATTTCACCCCCGTTAGATAGCCAAAACCCCTTAGTCTCTCTCTAGTCCAAGCAAAGGATTTTCATGAAGTCTCCAGGCTCCTCTGATGCAATCCCCCATGCAGTCTTGGTGGCAGCACTTCAAGAATTCACCGCAAAGGGGTATGCAGATGCCCGTTTGGATGCCATTGCTGCCGCCTCTGGTGTCTCCAAGCGCATGCTTCACTACCACTGTGGTGACAAGTTGGGACTCTACAGGGCGACGTGGGCACATGTGCTGGAGACCGTAAGGCCTGACGACGACGACCTGCGCCCGCACTCCAATGTGCCGGTGGAAGCCCTGCAGCATGTGGTCGGTGTTATCTATGACTACTTCTCGGCGAACCCGCTCGCCGTGCGGTTCATCATCCAGGAAAACCTACATCCGGTCCTGCCGCTAGAAGGCGTGACTGGGCTTGGTGGTCAGAGCCCAATTGTTTTGGAGTTTGACCGCATCTTGTTGCTCGGCCGCGATTACGGTGCATTCCGCACTGACATTTCCGCACTTGATCTTTATATTCTCGTGCTCTCACTGGCCACCTTCCCCACCCTGCACCAACGGACTTTTGAAAACCTCTACGGCATTGAAATGCAGTCGACGGTGCTGTCGGACAAGCTGCGTGAGTTCGCACAGGACACCGTGACCAGCCTGTTGACATCCTCGCCTCGCAACGAACCGGGAAGCTCGTACACTTCCTTGCTGGCCTCCCATGGCGCGAACTCGTCCGCGCTTGGCGCAGAGGTCTATGGCGATCAGCCCAACCCAGAGACTCAGGACTTGGCTGCTGATGATGCCCCGGATTACCGCGACATCTACGGCATGGACGACTAGGGCTCCCCACAGACATCAAAACCCGGTTAGAGCAGGCGCTCTAACCGGGTTTTCAGCTACCTTTACGCAGTCTTCTTGTCCGCGCTGCGTTCAACGAGTTCTGGCGCTGCACCGTCCGTGATGCATTCCTTGTGGACAATGACCTCCGCAACGTCGTCACGCTCTGGTACGTCGAACATCACGGGAACCAAGATTTCTTCCATGATGCCGCGCAGACCACGGGCGCCGGTATTGCGGCTAATCGCCTTGGCAGCAATGGCGCGCAGTGCCTCGTCGTCGATGGTGAGGCGCACACCATCCATGTCGAACAGGTGCTGGTATTGGCGGACCAGGGAGTTCTTGGGCTCGGTGAGTACGCGAACCAGCGCGTCCTCATCGAGGTTGGTGACCGATGCGATAACGGGCAGGCGGCCAATGAACTCGGGAATCAGGCCGAATCGAACGAGGTCCTCCGGCAGCACGTCGCGGAATGGATCCTTCATGTCCTCGTCGTTAGCCGAGGTGACATCTGCTCCGAAGCCCAGGCCCTTCTTGCCGACTCGCTCCTGAACGACCTTTTCCAGACCGGCAAACGCACCGGCGACGATGAACAGGACGTTGGAAGTGTCGAACTGAATGAACTCCTGGTTCGGCAGCTTGCGCCCACCCTGCGGGGGCACGGCGGCTACGGTTCCCTCGAGAATCTTCAGCAGCGCCTGCTGCACACCTTCACCGGAGACATCGCGAGTGATGGAAGTGTTCTCGGACTTGCGCGAAATCTTGTCAATCTCATCGACGTAAATGATGCCGCGCTGTGCCTTCTCGACGTCGAAATCAGTCGCCTGCAGCAGCTTCAGCAGGATGTTCTCCACGTCCTCACCGACATAGCCGGCCTCGGTCAGGCTGGTGGCGTCAGCAATCGCGAACGGCACATCCAGCTTGCGAGCCAGTGTCTGCGCGAGGTACGTCTTGCCGCAGCCAGTCGGCCCCAGCAAGAGGATGTTCGACTTCTGCAGCTCGACGTCGTTGTCCGACTTGGTCTCCGCAGCACGAAGGCGCTTGTAGTGGTTGTAGACCGCTACCGCTAGGGTGCGCTTAGCCATGTCCTGGCCGATGACGTACTCATCGAGGAAGTCTCGAATTTCCATCGGCCGCGGCAGGCGGTCGTCGTTGCCAGTTGCCTCGCCGCCGGTGTTGAGCTCCTCTTCGATGATCTCGTTGCAGAGCTCGATGCACTCATTACAGATGTACACACCAGGTCCGGCAATCAGCTTCTTGACCTGCTTCTGACTCTTTCCACAGAAAGAGCACTTCAGCAAATCCGCACTTTCTTGCATACGCGCCATGAGGCTCCCGCCGCCGCCTTTCCGCTTCGTTGCCAATAATTGCTTCAGACCAGCCTACCGTGAGTGTGCGCAATTACCGGCTTCCACGCCAGGGCGAGGCGAATTTCACGCAATCTCGCTCGGCGCTTTACGACGGCCAGTGCGCAGCACGCCAGAGAGACCATGTCCCCTTTTAAGCGTTGTGCTTGCGGTACTCGAAGACCTGGTCGATGATGCCGTACTCGACGGCCTCTTCAGCGGTCAGGATCTTGTCACGGTCGGTGTCCTTGCGGATCTGCTCTGCAGTGCGACCGGAGTGGCGAGCCAGAGTCTCCTCCATCAGCTTGCGCATGCGCTCGATCTCGTTCGCCTGAATCTCCAGGTCGGAAACCTGGCCCTGGATACCCTGGGTGGCCGGCTGGTGAATGAGCACGCGCGCATTCGGCAGAGCTGCACGCTTACCCGGTGCACCCGCAGCGAGCAGGACGGCTGCCGCGGAAGCAGCCTGGCCCAGGCACACCGTCTGCACGTCGGGACGCACGTACTGCATCGTGTCGTAGATGGCCATCAGCGACGTGAAGGAGCCACCTGGGGAGTTGATGTACATCGTGATGTCACGATCCGGGTCCAGCCCCTCGAGCACCAGCAGCTGCGCCATGATGTCGTTAGCGGCAGTATCGTCGACCTGGGAGCCGAGGAAGATAATGCGCTCTTCGAAGAGCTTGTTGTATGGGTTGGATTCCTTAGCACCAAAGCTGGAGTGCTCCACGAAAGAAGGAAGCACGTAGCGCGACTGCGGCATCTGCATATTGTTCATCTCCATGTTGATTAAATCGCCTCTAATTATTCGCTACTGTCCGCTTTTAGCGTGCGGTGTCCTTGAGGGCGGTCACGACGTGGTCAACCAGGCCGTATTCCTTAGCCTCAGCTGCGGTAAACCAGCGGTCGCGGTCCGAGTCTTCCTCAATGCGCTCAACCGGCTGACCGGTGTGCTGCGCGATCAGACGAGCCATCTCCTTCTTGGTGGCAGCGAACTGCTCAGCCTGAATGGTGATGTCGGATGCGGTTCCGCCGATACCTGCAGATGGCTGGTGCATCATAATGCGGGCGTGCGGCAGCGCGTAACGCTTGCCCTTAGCACCTGCGGCGAGCAGGAACTGGCCCATGGAAGCTGCCAAGCCCATGCCGTAGGTAGCCACGTCGCACGGAACAAACTGCATGGTGTCGTAAATGGCCATGCCGGCGGTGACGGAGCCACCCGGGGAGTTGATGTACAGCGAGATATCCGCCTCTGGGTCCTCAGCTGCCAGGAGCAGCATCTGACCGCAGAGCTTGTTGGCAATCTCGTCGTCGACCTGCTCACCCAGCCAAATAATGCGCTCCTTGAGCAGCTTGTCGAAAACCGTGTTCGTCGACATCTGGGCGTTATCGCTCATCGGTGTACTCCTTTTTCGTACGTGTGCGAGTTTTGTCGTTCATTAGAGGGTAACGAAAAGGGCCGCCCCTTTGTTTCGGGAACGGCCCTTGTTCGCTATAAGCGTTGCGTCATGTCGAACGCGCCGCGCTAATTGCGGGGCTTACTCAGCGGAGGTGTCCTCAGCCTTGTCGGACTCAGCCTTCTCAGCCTCCGGCTCGACCTCACCGAAGTACTCGTTCAGGTCGATTTCGTTGCCCTCGGTGTCCTTGGCGGAAGCCTTCAGGATCGAGGTAGCCAGAGCCTTGCCGCGGCGAACGTCTGCGAACAGGTTGCCGAGCTGGCCGGACTGCTGAATCTGCTGGATGAACTGGTTCGGGTCCATGCCGTAAGACTGAGCAGTGAACAGGATGTGGTCGGTGAGTTCCTGCTGAGAAACATCCGGCTGGATCTCTTCAGCCAGTGCGTCCAGGAACAGCTGGGTGCGGACAGCTTCCTCAGCGGACTTCTTGGAGTCCTCGTCGAACTGCTCACGGGTGGTGCCCTGTGCCTCCAGCATGGAGTTCAGAACCTTCTCGTCGCCGCCGAACTGACCCAGCAGCTGCTGCAGCTGGCCCTCGACCTGCTCCTTGACAACACCCTCCGGCAGAGCGATGGTGGTCTGCTCCATAGCGGCAGCCAGAACCTTGTCGCGAACCTGCTGAGCCTGCTCACCCTTCTTGGTGTTCTCAACCTGGCGAGCCAAATCTTCCTTCAGCTCGTCGATGGTGTCGAACTCGGAAGCCATCTGAGCGAAGTCGTCGTCAGCTTCCGGCAGCTCGCGGACCTTGACGGACTGAACGGTAACGGTGACCTGAGCGTCCTCGCCCTCGTGCTCGCCAGCAACCAGCTTGGTGGTGAACTCCTTGGACTCGCCCTGGGACAGGCCGACAACAGCGTCATCCAGGCCGTCAATCAGGTCATCGGAGCCGACCTGGTAGGACAGGCCCTCGGTGGAGGCCTCTTCCAGCTCTTCGCCGTCGATGGTGGCGGACAGGTCGATGGAGACGAAGTCGTCCTTTTCGACTGCACGCTCGACGCCGGTCAGGGTGCCGAAACGAGCGAGCAGGTTCTGCAGCTCAGCCTCAACAGCTTCGTCGTCGGCGACCAGCGGATCAACCTCAACTGCGATGTCCTCGAACTTCGGCAGCTCAATCTCCGGACGGACGTCGACCTCAGCGGTGAACTCAACGAGCTCGCCGTCTTCCAGCTTGGTGATGTCGACCTCAGGCTGACCGATAACCTTCAGGTCCTCCTCGCGAACGACCTCGTCGTAGCGGGACGGAACCATGTCGTTGAGCACCTGCTCCAGGATTGGGCCGCGGCCGAAGCGGGCCTCAATCAACTTTGCAGGTGCCTTGCCCTTACGGAAGCCCGGAATCTGGACCTGCTGAGCCAGTGCCTTGTAGGCGTTGTCGAACTCTGGCTTCAGCTCGTCAAACGGGACCTCGACGGTAATCTTCACTCGGGTCTCATTGAGCTTCTCAACGGAAGACTTCACTGGTGCACTCTCCTGCAACTCGATGATTAATTCATAGACCACGGGAGTGCCCGTGATACTGGTCGGGGTAGCGGGATTTGAACCCACGGCCTTCCGCTCCCAAAGCGGACGCGCTACCAAGCTGCGCCATACCCCGTATGCGTCATTCGAAACCTAGCAGAAACCCCTTTGGAGCATCTGCACCGGGGCCCTCATAGGCGCGAAATCGCGTTTCCACAACGGACCCGTATAGATTTACCTGACGATTAATGAAATCACAAAACCACGCGTTCAACCAGGCTAATGCTCTGTCTGAAAACGCTTTACGACGCCATCGAGAGCCAACCTGCCAACTACTACCGGTTTCATGAAAACCATGCATATCACAGGGCGTTTGCATCACCTCGGCACTGCTTTTGGCGGCCTCGTTTACTGCAAACACTCCATTCGTCGGCCGACTCCCCAAAGAAGCCGCCTAAAACGACTGCCCCTTTGTTGAGTCGTGTGACAGTGTAATCAACGGCTATACGCCTGTTTCATATACCCCATATTGCTTTAGTTTCATTTTCTGTTTTTCCCGGCCACAGCCACTTTTCTTTAAATCCTTCGAGAAAAACCTGGCATCGATTTTTGTATGTGCGCTTTAACGAGTTAATATGCCTTGTACCAAGACACGGTCTGGTTGAGGCGAGTGCGCATCTAAACCGGATTTCTGTCTATGGGGATGTCGTATAGTGGCTAATACCTCAGCCTTCCAAGCTGAAGACGCGGGTTCGATTCCCGTCATCCCCTCCATGTGAAAGCACCCTCCGGCCAGCGTCGGAGGGTGTTCTTCTTTTTGACGGGATCCGTCCCGAAATCCGTCACAGGCATGTCACGACCGCGTGCGCGCGTCACGGTTTCATACAGCGTCGGTAACAAGTCGGTGGCACTGTCATGTCGGGTCTTTTGCCGTCGTCACGCACAACTAGTCCCGGCGGCATGAATCCTCGCATCATCGACAAGGACACCGGCGTCGAGCTGTGGACCGTCGCCGAATGCGCGGAGTTCACCGGTACCGCGCGCGGCACGTTCACCAGCTATGCGGGCCGTGGCAAAGCGCCGGTGCCGGCGGCGAAGCTCCACGGGCTGAACCCGCGGAACTCCGACGACGTGCGCGAGTGGCAGAAAGGCCACGAGGCGAAGGGCAAGTAGCCGGCCCAATCTCGGACCGGTCAGCCCGGCATGACCGGTCAGCCCAAGTAGTGGGCGGCGACGACGTTGGCGATCTCGTCGGCGTCGTTGTGGGCGACGAGCACGCCGTGGCCGTGGCCCGGCAGCTCGATGAGCTCGCCGCCCATGACCGCCTGCATCGCGCGGCCGCCCGTGCCGGTCACCGCCGCATCGCGGTCGTAGTGGAGCAGCAGCGGCTTCGACTCGAGGGCGTCGCCGCTGAGTTCCACGGCAGCGCCCTGCCCCGGCCAGCCGAGGCATAGCTGCCCCGACGACAGCGCATCGGCGTTGAGGCGGAAGATGTCGCCGCCGGTGAACTGGTCGAGGTACGTGCGGGGAATGCGGGACGGGTCGGCGGCGGTGACGTTGTCGTTGCAGATGATCGCCCGCTCGATGGTTCCCATCGCCTCGGTCTGCGCCATCATGTCTTCCGGGGTCACGCCCTCGGGTAGTTCGGGGGTCTCCACCTCGCCGGTGACCACGGCGTCGGCGATGTCGGGCCACATGCTCTCCGAGTACGTCGCCGCGAAGGTCTGCTGCAGCAGCACCGACTGATTGCCGGCGCCGGGGCGCATCAGGTTCGCCGCGAAGGAATGGCTGCGCCACGCGACGGGCAGAACGCCGTCGGCCAGCTGCATGAACGCCTCCGGGTCGTCGGCGAAGGCGGCGGGCACGTCGCCCACCTGCGTCGGCGGCGGGTAGACCTGACCCGGCGCGCCAACCTCCTCGTTGATGCGCTGCGACCAGCGCGCGTACACCTGCAGGGCGGTGGTGCCCAGGCCGTACTCGTCGTCACGGTCGGCGATCCACTGGAACATCGCGTTGAGAGCCTCGCGGCGCCACGGCTCGCGCGAGTCTCCGAGCCGAAAGTAACGGTCGGCAGGATCGACCGAGGAATCCAGCACCATCCGGCCCGTCTTGTCCGGGAACAGGGTCGCGTACGTGCTCATCAGATCCGTGCCGTAGGACAGGCCGTAGAGGTGCATGACGTCCTGGCCGAGCACGTCGCGGACATGGTTGAGATCGCGAGCGGTGTTCTCCGTGGTGATGGTCGCCGCGTATCCCGGTTCATTGGCTTCGCAGGAGGCGTACATCGCGCCGACCTGCCCGGAGAGCAGACCCGTCATCGGGATGTCCGCCACGTTGCAGTTCAGCGGGGTGCCCCAGGCCAGGCCGCGCGGCTCGACGGCGATGAGGTCGAAGTGCTCCCGGACGGCGGTCGGCATCCTCACGGCCTCGTCGGAGAACATTCCCAACGCGTCGCCGCCGGGGCCGCCCGGATTGCCTGCGATGACGCCACGGCGCTCCCCCGTCGCCGGAACCCGGCTGACAGTGAGGGAAATCGTCGCGCCCTCCGGGTCGGAATAATCACGTGGCACGTCGATGTCCGCGCACACGGTGCCCGGCGCGGTCATCGCCGCGGTCGGGCACGCGCCCCAGTCCAACCCGCCGAGATCGGCCGGACCGGCGGAGCCGCCGGCCGACGCCTGCGGCACCGACAGCAACGTGCCCGCCAGCGCGAGCGCCGTGACCGGGGCCAACGCCCTGCGGACGAAGGACGTCCGGGACGACGGGGCCGCTGAGACTCGGCTCGCGGACCGGGCCTCGGCACCGGTCTCCACAGAGGAGACGGCGGGGGACGCTGCGCCGAATGCGGCGGGGGACAACTTCTTCGTGGGGCGCACGGGGATAAACACCTTTCATCGACTGCAACGAACGGTATCAAACCGTAACGCCGACCGCACGCCGTTCAAGGCACGAAGATTAAGGCACCGGCCGCACGCTGTTCAACGCACGGAGATCAGGGCACGGACCGCACCCGGTACACCAGCACCGCACCGACGGCGGTGAGCGCGCCCGCGAAAACGTACAGGCCGGGGTACCCGCCGAGGTTCGCCAACGCGAAGGCGGCGAGCACCGGGGCGGCCATGTTCGGGCCGGCGACGGCGAGGTTCATGACGCCCACGTCACGCCCGCGCTCATCGGCCTTGGGCAGCACCTGGTTGATCAGGGCCTGATCGACGGCCATGAACACGCCCCACGACAGACCCAACAGCACCGCCGCGCCGACGACCATGGCGAAGCTCCCGGCGAACGCCATGATCGCGCAGGCCCCGGCGACGCCCATCGACGACAACGCCACGAACACCCGGCGCTTGCCCATCTTGTCGGACACTTTGCCCGACAGGATTGCGGTGACGATGACGCACAGGGCATACGCGCCGGTGAGGACGAGTACGCCGGCATCCGGATCGGGGTGGCCGATGTGATCGCGCAGGTAATAGAACAGGTAGAACAACGCGACCGAGTTGCCCGTGGTCACCAGGAACCGGGCGATGAACACCCACGTGAAGTCGCGGTAGAGCCCTCCGGGCACCTCGGCGACGGCGGGCACCACGGCGTCAGCGTCCCCGCCGGCGTCGTCAAGCACCGGAGATGCGGCCGCCTGCGACCGCACCCGGGACACGTCGCGGAAGCCCGGCAGGAACTGGCCGATGAGCACCAGCAGCAGCGCCGCGGTGACGATGTACGCCAGCCCCAGGTCGAACACCGTGGCCACGACGGTGCCCAGCACCACGCCGAGGGTGTACGTCAGCCCCAGCACACCCGAGACCACGCCGTACTGATTGTCCGGCACCGTATCCGGCGCCACCGCCTGGGCCGCGTTGATTGACGCCGCGATGGCCAGCTGGAACACCGCCCACCCGATGGTCAACGCCATGAAGCCCGGCGCGGCGCCCAGGAACACCAGCGACCCGGCCGCCGCCAGCCCGCCGAAGAGGATCCACGGGGCGCGGCGGCCCCAGCGCGTGTCCGTGCGGTCCGACAACCACCCGGCCAGCGGATGCCCGATGATGGAGAAGAACCCGCCGACCGCCATGAGGAGCGCGAACTTCTCCTCCTTCTCCCCCGGATGCCAGATGAGGATCTGCTGCGCCAACAACAGCTGCGTCGGCGCTGCCCACGAGATGTTCTGCCCCAGGTACAGCAGGCCGTACCGCACGATCCAGCCGGTGGTCACCGGCGTGCGCTGGGCGGGGTCGGCGGTGAAACGCCCGACGTCGGAGATGGCGCGTTCGGAGGAGCCGGCGTGTTCGGAGGAGCTCATCCCTGCACCCCATCCGGCTCCGGCGGCTGCGCCCGCACGTTGGGGTCGGTGTGTTCGTCCGCGACGGGGTAACGACGGCCTGCGGTGTAGCGCCGGTGCAGCTCCGGGGTGATCCGCCCGGTGCGGGCCAGCTCGGCCAGCAGGTGGCCCGACGGCTTCATCGTCCGTTCCTGCGTCTCGTAGTCCAGGTGGACGATGCCGAATCGCGGCTCTTCGCCGTCGGCCCATTCCCAGTTGTCCACGAAGCACCAGTGGTACCAGCGCTCGATGGGCACGTCCGACTCGGCGATGGCCCGCAGGTGCTCCAGGATGAACCGCGGCCGGAACGACTCCAGCCTGCGGTCGGCAGCCCCGGCGTCCGGGTTGGCGTAGTCCCCGGCCGGATTCGGCTTTTCGACGCCCGCGTCCACGCCACCGACCGACAGCTCCAGATCGCCGAGATCGCAGGTGCCGTTTTCGGTGATCCAGACCGGTCCGCCGAAACGCTCGTTCAGGTCGCGGGCGCATTCGACCAGGCCCTCGGGGTGGATTTCCCACCCGAGGTCGTTGACCGGAGCCCCGACGAAGGTGCCGTCGTCGAACTTGTCGACGGCCGTGCGCGAGTAGTAGTTCAGGCCCAGGAAGTCGTGGTGGCGGCCCGACGGCAACCCGCGGCCGACCTTCGCCCCGCCCAGCAGCGGATGGAACTTCCCCGCCAGATGCGCGTCGGCGACGATGTCCTGGAACAGATGCCGATTGATCCGCGCCAGGCCGCGGTGGATGGGGTTGCGCGGATTGCGCGGCGCGAACGCCCGTGCGTGGTGGGCGATGCCGACCTTCGCCCGATCCCCCTGGATGCCGTGGATGACCTCGTAACCGCGGATGTGGGACACCGCCATGTTGCGCAGCACGGCCATCGTGTCGCCCCACGAGCGGTTGCCCGGCGGGCCCGAGCGGAACATGTGCGCCTGGGTGGCGTACACGTTCGGCTCGTTGACGGTGATCCACTCGTCGACGAGGTCGTCGAGCGCCCGCACGATCGTCTCCGCATAGCGCAGGAAAGCCGCCGGCGATTCATCGGAGGTGAAGCCGCCGCGCCGAGCGAACCAGAGCGGATTGACGAAGTGATGGAGCGTCACCAGCGGACGAATCCCCTTGTCCCGCAGGTCGGCAATCTCCTCACGGTAGCGATCCAGCACCGCATGGTCGAACTCCCCCGGCCGCGGTTCGATACGCGCCCACTCCACGCCGATGCGAGCGATGGGCAGACCCAGCGACGCCATGAGCTCGTTGTCCTCCCGCCACCGGTTCCAGTGGTCGGTGGCGCGCAGCGGGGTCGAACCATCGGCGATGTTGCCGGGCTCGCGGGCCCAATCGAACCAGTCGTTGTTCTCGTCACCGCCCTCGATCTGCCCGGCGGCCGACGCCGTGCCGATCAGCAGACCCCGCAGATCGACGTCGTGATGCAACGGCTTCGCGAGCGGCGACGTGCGCGGCTGAGGATGGAGAGTTCGGTCATTGGCAGGCACATTGGTTGACATGCCGACATCCTATGTCACACATCACGCCTAGTTTTTGGTTTTCAAACAAAATATTATGGGTTTCGCGCGTCGACGGGGTCGTCGTAAAGCAACCGAGTAGAGCAACCGGATCGTTCGCGAAAAATCCGCTCCCCCTGGAACGAATCGGAGCCCCGGCCCGTTGTTGACGATGTCCCCCCCCCAAAAAAAATCAAAAATCACGTTAGGAACCCCACTTGTCAGCCTTCTAAGCTGAAGACGCGGGTTCGATTCCCGTCATCCCCTCCACGCAACCGGGCGCATTGCTCCCGGTTTTTACTTTCTGAGCCGACGTCCGGGGACCAGAAATTCTTCTGACCTCTGTTCAGGATCCAGTGCTACGGGTACTCTGGGCACCATGAAGCCCACCATTATCGATGCCGATACTGGACACGAACTATGGACCGCGGTCGAATGCGCTGCTTTTTCCGGCACCGCACGTGGCACTTTCACCAGCTACGCTGGCCGCAAGAAGGCTCCTGAACCCGTCGCGAAGCTTCATGGGTTGACCCTGTGGGATTCCGAAGAAGTTCGCGCATGGCACGCCAATCGGAAGAGCCGCACCAAGAGCACCGACTCCGCCGAATCATAGATACCTACCCATACCCAATCATTTCCTGGTTCCCGAGCTACATCTGTCGGACAGATATGTAAGCTCGGGAACTTTTTTCGCTCTACATGCGTTATCTCAAGTAATTACAAGCAGTACCCGCAATTTCCTTTTTGGAGGCCTAGCCCATGGGGGCTTTAATCCTGATCGCGATCACCGTCGGCGGCGCAATTATCATCGCGTCGATGGCTCAAAACCGCTCTAACAGGGCCTTTGATGCTCGCCAGAACAATCAATTGGAAGACGCCGTCGCAGACGCCCGCCGATGGATTGAGCGACTGGGCTCACAGGTATTGAACCTGGCTGGCACCGATTCGGCTTCCACGCAGGCTCTTGCTGACGCATCCGAGCGCTACAATGCCGCTTCCTCGCAGATTTCTACTGCGCGCACCCCGGCACAGGCGCGAATGGCCCGCGAATCGGCGCTGGAGGGCCTGCACTACATCAATGCGGCTCGCGAAATTATGGGCCTGCCGGCGGGGCCGACACTGCCACCGCTGGAGGGGCAGAAGGCCGCTGGTTCTGTGACCGAAACTCGCACCATTGAGCACGAAGGCCACTCGGTTACCGCCTCTCCATACGCCACCCCGGAAACTCCGAACTACTACCCCGGTGGTCGTGTCGCTGGCCGTCCGGTTCCGGCCGGTTGGTACTCCGAGCCATGGTGGAAGTCCGCGCTCCGCACCGGTGTCTGGACCGCAGGCTCGATGCTGCTGTTCTCTACCCTCTTCCACGGTATGGCCGGTGTTGCCTACGGCGCTGATGAGTTCGCCAGCGGCATGGGCACCGGCGCTGACGACTTCGGCGGCACCGAGGACTTTGGAGCCGAAGACTTCGGTGGCGACGATTTCGGTGGAGATGACCTTGGCGGCGACTTCGGTGGCGGCGGTGCAGATGCCGGTGACGCAGGCGACGGCGGAGGCTTCTTCGACGGCCTCTTCGGTGGCGGCGACGGCGGCGGATTTTTCGACGGCGGATTCGACGGTTTCGATATTTAGAAAAAGCCCGGCGCCGCTATTTCGCTAAATCCGCAAAAGGATCGACAGTGCCGTCTGTCTGAGGCCGATACTCAATTTTTCTGGCGGCGAATCGACCAGCTTCCTTGCCAAGGATGCTGCTAATTAAAGCAACAGCCATATCCATACCTGCTGCGACTCCTGATGAGCTCCAGCGATCTCCGTCTTCAACCCATCGAGCCGCTTTCACCCACGTCACTTCGTTTCCGAACGAGGTAGCCCAATCAAAAGCCAACTTATTACTAGTTGCCCGCTTTCCTTCAAGAAGCCCAGCCGCAGCAAGCAGTGCGGAACCTGTGCAAACCGATGCCACTAACCGCGCCCGGGATCCGAGGTTGTTGAGCCAGTCCAAAAACTCTGCATCGTCAACTAGTGTTCTACTCCCGGCTCCACCAGGAACTAGAAGAATATCGACCGTTTCGAGGTCAGTGGCACAACGTGTGGCGATAACCTGCGCCCCCTGAGCGCTGGTTATCGGACCAGCAATGTTGGCGACATATTCGACCTCAATCTCTGGGACATGGCCAAAAAGGCCAACCGGTCCAAATACGTCCAAGAGCTCGAACCCGGGGAATAGCACAACAGTTACTCGGCGATGCGCTTCTTGATTTGTCATACGACAATTCCTACTCCGTCTACACATGAAAAAAGGTCTGGTCCCAGAGTTTTCTGGAACCAGACCCCTTTTTTATTCCTATCAACAGATAGCGAACAGCAATCCCTTTAAGCTTCTGGCAGCTCCGGGGCAACGCCAGTCTTTTCGTACTCTGCCAGAATGTCGATGCGGCGCTGGTGACGCTCCTCCTCGCTCCACGGCTGGGAGACGAAAGCATCGACGATAGCCAGGGCCTCTTCCTCAGAGTGCATACGACCGCCGAGGCCGATCAGCTGAGCATTGTTGTGCTCGCGGGCGAGCTTTGCGGTCTCCACCGACCAAGCCAGCGCACAACGAGCGCCCTTGACCTTGTTAGCAGCAATCTGCTCGCCGTTGCCGGAACCGCCGAGCACGATGCCCAGGCTGCCCGGATCAGCGACGGTACGGGAAGCCGCCTCAATGCAGAATGCTGGGTAATCATCTGCAGGGTCGTAGGTGTGAGCGCCGCAATCAACGACGTCGTGGCCAGCCTTCTCCAGGTGGGCCTTAATCAGGTTCTTCATCTCAAAACCGGCGTGGTCTGCACCAAGGTAAATACGCATGGCAGCAAGTTTAGCGGTTCCCACGGATTCCACGGCGCCTGCACCCGTTTTAGGTATTGCTTGACGACGTCTCCTGCGCAGCCGAATAGGGTGAAAAGTGACTGTATTTGCGTTTCAGCACGCCTTCGAAACCGGAAATTGGGTGCTTTTACCGTGTCTCCTGCGCCGCAAGCTCACTTCCAAGTCGATCCTGAAGCCCATGGCTCCCATGGGAATCATCACGCACCGGTGGTGCGAACGGTTCGGCATGACATCAACAAGAAACCATTTATTGTCATTTGGGAGGTCACGCGGGCTTGTGGCTTAGTCTGCAAGCACTGCCGTGCAGATGCGCAGCACGAGCCGCATCCTCACCAGCTTTCGACCACCGAGGGCAAGATGCTGCTGGAGACCTTGGCGTCGTATAGCAAGCCGAAGCCGCTTGTAGTGCTCACCGGCGGTGATCCTTTTGAGCGTGATGACCTGGAAGAATTGGTGCGATTCGGCACGGAGCAGGGCCTGAATATGTCGCTATCTCCATCGGTGACGCCGCGGCTCACGCCAGAGCGGATTCAGTCACTGCGTGAGGCCGGTGGCAAGGCGATGTCCATGTCGCTCGATGGCGCGACTGCCCAGACCCATGACAAGTTCCGTGGATTTTCGGGCACTTTTGAAAAGACGCTCGAAATGGCTCCGCACATCAACGAGGCCGGTTACCGGCTGCAGATTAACTCGACCCTGACCAAGGGAAATATTCATGAGGCGCCAGCGCTGCTGAAGACCGTCATGGAGATGCAGGCCAAGATGTGGTACGTCTTTTTCCTCGTTCCCACTGGTCGCGGTGCGGATTTGGGCGCATTGTCACCGGAGGAACGCGAGGATGTTCTGCACTGGTTGTCTGATGTGTCCAACCGAATTGCCATTAAGACGACGGAGGCGCCGCAGTATCGGCGCGTCGTCATGCAGCAGGAGGAAGCGAAGGAAAAGGGGCTGCCACCCTATGAGGGCGGCGAGCTCTACCGTTACTTGACCGAGGAAACGACAAAGCTGCTCGGTGCTGTGCCGGAAAAGCCACGTCGCCCGCGCTCCCCCATGGCCGTCAATTCCGGGTCAGGTTTTGCCTTCATTGACCACATCGGCGACGTCTACCCCAATGGCTTCCTGCCGCTTCACTGCGGAAATGTGAAGGCCACGCCATTCCAGGAAATCTATTCGAACTCGCCGGCGTTCAAGGCCCTTCGCGATCCGGACAATTGGCATGGAAAGTGCAGCGTCTGTGAATACCACAGCGTATGCGGTGGGTCCCGGTCGACCGCGTACGCGTTGACCGGGGATTACACGGCATCCGATCCAACCTGCGTCTACATTCCGCCGCGGTGGGCTGCGATGAGCGAAGAAGAACGGCAGGCCTCTACCGGGCAGAATGCTGGAGCCGGAGCGGGTTAGCTCTCCTAACTGCGCGCCCCAGCTGCTACTGCTTTCTTAGTCGAAGCGCGGGCTCTCAGTCCGGGAGCGCTTAATCTCGAAGAAGTACGGGTAGCTGGCAAGGGCGACCGAGCCGTCGAAGATCTTGCCCGCTTCTTCGCCGCGTGGGATACGGGTAAGCACTGGACCGAAGAAGGCAACGTCGTTAAGCTTGACCACCGGAGTGCCGACGTCGTTGCCGACCTCCTTCATGGCCTCTGCGTGGTTTTCACGCATGAGCTCATCGAACTCAGTGGTCAAGGCCTGGGCCAGTCGCTCTTCCGGCAGTCCAACCTCTGCGAGGGCTTCCTTAATCAGCTCGTCGAATGCGTGCTCCGGCTCGTCGACATGCGCGTGGCGATCGATGCGGTTTTCGTTGTGGACCTTCGTGCCCAGCGCGGTGTAGAGCTTGTCGACGGCCTCCTGGCCATCCTGGGAGAACACGGCGTTGAACAGGCGTGCCGGGGTCCAGTTGCACTGCATCATGAACTTGTAATCTTCCGGCAGTTCATCGCGGCCTTCATTGAGCACCGACAGGCTCATCGGCTTCCACTCGATCTCGATGTCGCGGACCTTTTCGACTTCCTTAATCCAGCGCGACGTCACCCAGCAAAACGGGCAGGAAACGTCGAAGTAAAAAGTGACCTTGTCTCGATTGCTCATGTGAAAGTCCTCCTAAAGCATTGATTGACTTATCAACGACTATAGGGCGGATTTTTTCGGCTCGCATTCATGAATTCGGATGGGTCCGAAGTTCTACCGGACCTGGTGTTAACTGGCTCCCCCATCGGGCGCCGTCTAAATCGCCTACCTAACCGTTCCAGGGCAAGCCCGTAGCCTCCAGGGAATCAGCGGCAGCCTCCAGGTAGGCAGGCCAGTCGGCGTAGTCCAGGAACTCCGAGCCCACCTCGTGGTCCATGGAGACCATCTTCCCCGAGCGCATGTCCAGACAGTAGTTGTTTCCGCCGAAGTCCATGACCAGTGGAATCCATGCCTCGTGATACCACTTGCCATCCGAGTCGGCGCTGTCCATGCTTTCGGCTTCAAAGTCATCGAACTCGCCGTCGGCCTGCAGCTGAGTCCACAGCTTGTAGTCATTCAGAATCGACTTAGGCGGTGCAATCCAGCCACCGTCCCACGGCTCACCGTCCACAGACGCGTGCCGCAGCCACGAAGCTCGCACGTAGTCTGGCAGCTTTACTCCGAGGTCAGCCTCAAGCTGATCCAGTTCCGCTTCTGTCGCCGGGGCCTCCAAAGCATCGTCGCCAAGCTTTGCTTCAATGCGATCCCACGCCGCGTTGACCCGTTCAACCTTGCTTGCATCATCACTGAGTTCGTACATGAAACGAAGTGTATTCACGTTCGGCTTTGCTCGCATGCCAAAGAAGCCAAAATCTCGCTCAATCGACCGCCAATCGACCGCCCGAATCGACACGCAATGAGCGAGGAAGTCGAGGTCACCCCGCCCACCACGCTACTGCCCGATTCCCAATCCGGGGTCGTGGTTACACTTGTCGCATGACTTCCACGAACCTAACCAGGACCGAGGCCGCCGACCGTGCGGCCATGCTCGAGGTGTCCCACTACGACATCTCCCTCGACCTTACGACCGCACCGGTCGGTGGGCAGCACAGCGCACCAACATTCGCTTCCAAGACCACAATTTCTCTGAAAGCGAAGCGCGCTGGTTCCACCTTTATTGACCTGCGTGATGCGGTTGTCAAGAGTGTGACCATCGACGGCGTCGATGCCACGGAGGCCGCTCGCTATGACAGCGAGACCGGCATTAACGTAGACCTGACCGAAGGTGACCACACCGTCGTTATCGATGCGGACTGTCGTTACACCAATAACGGCCAGGGCATTCACCGCTTCCAGGATCCCGCCGATGGCGAAACCTACCTGTACTCGCAGTTTGAAACTGCCGATGCCAAGCGCGTGTTCGCCTGCTTTGACCAGCCGGATTTGAAGGCGACGTACTCCATCCACGTCGTGGCGCCGAAGGGCTGGAAGGTTATTTCCAACTCGGTAGCCAAGACCGGCACCACCACCGATGTCCACGGCAATGAGGCCGACACCTTCGACTTCTCAGTGGATGTTCCGCTGTCGACGTACCTCGTCGCAGTCTGTGCGGGCCCGTGGCACGAGGTCACTGACTCGTGGACCGGCACTGTCGCACCGCACCCGGAAACCCCTGCCGAGCACCAGCCGGACGGCGAGCTGACCATTCCGCTAGGAATCTACTGCCGCCAGTCCATCGCCGAGTACCTCGATGCCGACACTCTGTTCAAGGAGACCAAGGAAGGCTTCGACTTCTACGCCAAGCACTTCGGCGAGCCCTACCCGTTCGGCAAGTACGACCAGATCTTCTGCCCGGAATACAACATGGGTGCGATGGAAAACGCCGGCTGCGTGACCATCCGCGACGAGTACGTCTTTCGTTCCAAGCCCACCCATTACCTCTACGAGCGCCGCAACGACACCATCCTGCACGAGATGGCTCACATGTGGTTCGGTGATTTGGTCACCATGCAGTGGTGGGATGACCTCTGGCTCAATGAGTCCTTCGCCACCTGGTCGGCCGCCGCCGCTCAGGTCGAAGTTTCCGATTACAGCCACGCCTGGACCACCTTCGCCAACGTAGAGAAGGCCTGGGCCTACAAGCAGGATCAGCTACCGTCGACGCACCCGATTGCCGCCGATGCCAGCGACATTGACACCGTCGAGCAGAACTTCGACGGCATCACCTACGCCAAGGGCGCATCCACGCTCAAACAGCTGGCCGCCTACGTTGGTCAGGATGCTTTCCTCGCCGGTGCCCGCCTTCACTTTGCCCGCCACCGCTTTGGCAACGCCACCTTCGCGGACCTTTTGGAGGCGCTCTCCGAGGCCTCGGGACGCGATCTGTCCGGCTGGGCCGATCAGTGGCTGACCACCACCGGCATCACCACTTTGGCACCGGAGTTCCAGCAAGAGGACGGCAAGTACACTTCCTTCGCAGTCACGCAGGAAGGTGCCGAGCCGGGTGCTGGTGAACTCCGTGACCACCGAGTCGCCGTGGGCATCTACAACCTGCGCGGCACCGGATCGGATGCCGTACTCGAGCGCACCAAGCGCGTGGAAATCGACGTCCGTGGTGCACGCACCGAAGTCCCAGAGCTGGTCGACACCCCAGTCGGCGATGTCGTGCTGGTTAACGACGACGACCTCACCTACAGCATGATCCGCTTGGACGAAGGCTCGCTTGCCACCGTCATCGACAACATCGGCGCCTTCACCGATTCAATGGCACGCACACTGTGCTGGTCCGCTACCTGGCAGATGGTTCGCGCAGGCCAGATGCGCGCTCGCGACTTCGTCAACCTGGTGCTCCGCGGCATCCCGGGCGAGGACAAGCTCTCCGTCTTGGAGCGCGTCATCGCTCAGGCGGTCAGCGCCGTCAACGTCTACGCCGATCCACAGTGGGCTGATTCCACCGGCCGCGACCTGCTGGCTCAGGGCCTGTTGGACTACGCGAAGAAGGAAACCGACGCCGACCGCGCCCTGGTTTTCGTTAACGCTTTGACCACCGTGGGCTCGTCGAATAGCGACGTCGTTGACGCACTGCGCGCCATCTACACTGGCGACGCAGACAAGGCTGGTTTCCCAGCTGTCACGGTAGACACCGACATGCAGTGGCGCGCCCTGAAGCCGCTGGTTTCCGCCGGTCTCGAGGGCGAGGAAGCCATCGCAAAGCTTGAAAAGACCGACAACTCGGCACTCGGTGCGCAGGCCGCCATCGCCTGCCGCGCCTCCGTGCCGACGCTCGCCAACAAGTCCCGCGTCTGGGCAGAGGCGACGGTCTCCGGCAACGATGCCCCGTCGAACCTTGTCATTCGCCACTTGCTGGCCGGCTTCAACGCGCCGGGCTCGGGTGAGGTGCTCGCACAGGCGCTTGACGACGACTCCCGCGCCACCATCAACGCGGAGCAGTCGGCGACCTCGCTGTCGGAGCACTTCTTCGCCGTTGCCAACAGCTGGTGGAAGCAGTTCTCCTCCGAGACGGCACAGACGCTGCTCGAGGGCTTCTACCCAACCTGGGAGATCAGCGATGATGCAATTGCAGCCGCTCAACGTCTGCTCGACAGCGACGAGACTGCATCGCCGGTCAAGCGCATCATCTCTGAGCAGCAGTTCCTGGTGAAGCTCGCTCTTCGTGCCCGCGAGTTCGACGCGAAGTAACAAGTGATTTCGGCCGGCACTTTGGCCGTTATCGTTTTCGTGGCATCAAGTCGATAGACTTGGTGCCATGACAACTTCTCAGACGCTCTTTGACTCCGTCGGCGGCGAGGATGTCTTCAATCGCATCGTCCATGGTTTTTACACGCGCATGCGTTCCGATGACCTCATCGGCCCGATGTACCCCAGCGATGACTGGGAGGGCGCCGAGGATCGACTCCGCATGTTCCTCGTCCAGTACTGGGGCGGGCCGCGTTCGTACAGCGAACAGCGTGGTCATCCGCGCCTGCGCATGCGCCACATGCCGTTTTCCATCGGCGAAGCCGAACGCGACCGCTGGCTGGAGATCATGAGTGCCTCACTCGCAGACATTTCCGATGACGAGCTCCCCCGCCCCCAGCGCGAAGCCATGTGGAACCACATGGTGCAGGTTGCTGACATGCTCATCAACCGCTTCGACGCGCAGTAGGAATTAGGCCCTGCGCCGCTAGTTCAGCAGCGGCAGCACGCCAAAGGACTCGAGCGTAAAGATCGAGCCAAACCGCCCATCCAGCCGGTGCCACCGTCCCTTTGTGGACACGCGCACCGGCTCTTTTTCATCCGGTTGCTCGGGGATGAAGCCCATCGTGCACAGCGCAAACACGTCCCGCATGGTCACGTCCACGACGCTTTTCGACGTCGCCTGCGACTGCCCCTCCCCTGTATCAACAGTGGCTTCACCGGTACCGCCGCTGACAGTGAGAACCTTTTGGTCCAGCAGAGACGGTGGCATGCCCATCGGGCCGGAAGATTCGACGGCGACCGCGCGCCCCTGCTTCTCGAGAGTCCGGAAAGCAGTCGCTGGAACATAGTCGACAACCTGCCATCCTTCCGGCACTGGCAGGAATCCCGGCCAGGAGGACGCCGACTGCGCATGCACGCGGTATGGCATCGCGGTGAGCGAAGCTTCTTTCTCCTCTTCGTCCTCAGCAGTTTTTGCCTGCGCAAAGGCACGCACTGCGATGTCTTTAATCTCCGCGGCGGTGACGATGATGTCGTCGGGAAGCGCGTGCAGCGCAATCGTGCGCATGGCGAGCGGGCCGATTGGGGTCTTCACCCATACCTGCGACATTGCGGGCGCAGCGTTAGGTGCCGACGAGGAACTGATACCAGCGGCGGCGGTCTTACGTGCTCGGATGCGTAGCAACGTGCTCTCGTCGAGGGCGTAGGCCTTATGGGCCAGGACACCCAGATTCTTCAGGGCATCGGGAGTGCCAAAGGTCAGCTCGGCAGCGGGATGAGAAGTGGTCACGGCGAATTACTTGTCCTGGTCTTCCTTGTTGTCTTCGATTGCGGGAGCTGCAAAACGCTCCAGTTCACGGCGGGCAGACGGGGAGAGCTCGACTGCCTTCGCAGTCTTGAGATCAAACATCACCATCACGGTTTCGAGCACAGCAACGATGTGATCATGCTGGTCGGAGATTGTCTGGCGAAGTGTGAAAGAGGTGCGACCGAAGTTGATGATCTCGGTCTCAACCACAACTTCCTGGGTGTCCGGCAAAATAGCGCGGACGTAGTCAATCTCCAGGCGACGCACCACTGCCGCAGGCATCCCTGCCCCGCCGCCGAGACCGCGCATCACAAAGTCCAGACGAGCCTGCTGGGCGTATTCCAGGAAAGCGGTGTTGTTGGCGTGGCCATACTGATCGAAATCAGACCAGCGGATAGCGACGTTGGTACGAAATGGTGCTGATTCAGTCATACCCAGAACTATAGGCGTTTTCTGGAGCTACGAGCGTGCGAATACGCGAAAGCCCGGGACCTGTGCACTGGTGCGAGCCAGTCCACAAGGTTCCGGACTTTGCCGTTGGCAAAAATCAGATTCGCGCGAAACAGATTATCGGGTCAGGCGACGGTGCGTGACGCGCGACGGGCGTGCAGCCTCCTCGCCGTAACGCTCAATCTTGTTCTTCTCGTAGCCCTCGAAGTTGCCCTCGAACCAGAACCACTTGCCCTCTTCGAAGTTGCCTTCCCATGCGAGGATGTGGGTACAGGTGCGGTCCAGGAACCAACGGTCGTGGGAAATGACCACGGCACAGCCCGGGAAGTTCTGCAGTGCGTTTTCCAGCGAAGACAGGGTTTCGACGTCAAGGTCGTTAGTCGGCTCATCCAGGAGGATCAGGTTACCGCCCTGCTTCAGGGTCAGCGCGAGGTTCAGACGGTTGCGCTCACCACCGGAGAGAACCTTCGACGGCTTCTGCTGGTCCGCACCCTTGAAACCGAATGCAGACAGGTACGCACGAGACGGCATCTCGTTCTGGCCGACCACGATGTAGTCGAGACCATCAGAGACAACCTCCCAGACGGTCTTTTCCGGATCGATGTTTTCACGACCCTGGTCAACGTAGCTGAGCTGAACAGTCTGACCGACCTTGACCTCACCGGAATCCGGCTGCTCCAGACCCACGATGGTCTTGAACAGGGTGGACTTACCCACACCGTTCGGGCCAATCACACCGACGATGCCGTTACGCGGCAGGGTGAACGACAGGTCCTTAATCAGGACGCGGCCATCGAAGCCCTTCTCCAGGTCCTTGACCTCAACAACCTGGTTACCCAGGCGCGGCGGGGTCGGAATCTGGATCTCTTCGAAGTCGAGCTTCTTGTACTGCTCGGCTTCCTCCACCATCTGCTCGTAGCGCTCCAGACGGGCCTTGTTCTTGGCCTGGCGAGCCTTCTGACCCGAGCGGACCCACGCCAGCTCGTCCTTCAGGCGCTTCTGCAGCTTGGCGTCCTTCTTACCTGCAACCTCGAGGCGCTCAGCCTTCTTCTCCAGGTAAGTCGAGTAATTGCCCTCGTACGGGTAGAGCTTGCCGCGGTCGACCTCACAGATCCAGCCAGCGACGTGATCCAGGAAGTAACGGTCGTGGGTCACGGCCAGGACGGCACCCGGGTACTTAGCCAGGTGCTGCTCGAGCCACAGCACAGACTCGGCGTCCAGGTGGTTAGTCGGCTCGTCGAGAAGCAGCAGGTCCGGCTCGGAGAGCAGCAGCTTTGCCAGTGCTACACGACGACGCTCACCACCGGAGAGGTGAGTAACCGGCTCGTCCGCCGGCGGGCAGCGAAGCGCATCCATTGCCTGCTCAATCTTGGAATCCAGCTCCCAAGCATCAGCGGCGTCGAGCTCCTCCTGGAGCTTGCCCATTTCTTCCATGAGCTCGTCGGTGTAATTGGTGGCCATCTCCTCGGCGATGGCTTCAAAACGAGCCTTCTTCTCGAAGATGTCGCCGAGGCCCTCCTCGACGTTGCCGCGAACGGTCTTCTCCTCATTCAGCGGAGGCTCCTGCAGCAGGATGCCGACAGTGGCGCCCGGCTCCAGGAAAGCTTCACCGTTACTCGGCTGATCAAGGCCAGCCATAATCTTCAGAATCGACGACTTACCTGCGCCGTTCGGACCGACCACGCCGATCTTTGCGCCCGGGTAAAACGCCATGGTGACGTTGTCGAGAATAACCTTATCGCCGTGCGCCTTGCGCACGTTTTTCATCTGGTAGATGAACTCACCCATGGTGGAATTTCGTCCCCTCGTAGAAAGGAAATAAGCAATCCCTGTAGAGGTTACGCATAGGAACCAAAAGGCACAATCTACATGGGCGTACCCGCAATCCTTTCCCACCAAAATCTCTGCCAGGCTCCTAGCAAAACTAGCTGCGAGATAACGCTGCCGAATCGTATGCGATCCCTCCCCTTTCTCAGCAGCGTCACCTCACGTGCAGTAATTACCCCTCCCCTCTTTCCGCTCTTTCAGCGGCTCCCCCTCATTCCGCTCTACAACGATGTACTGGCTCCTGGGTTAGAACGGCGCACTGACTCCTGCATCAGCCATTTCTCGCTGCTCCGAACTAGCTGCACCTGTGTTCCCCGCCTCACCAGCGCCGCCCGTACTAGCAGTGAAGGTGCGCACGGCCCCGGCCTGAGACGCAACTGTCTCAGTAACCGAAGCTTCCGAATCCCCAGTCGATGACTCACCAAGACCAGTCGGCGACTCATGCGGCTTCTCAGTCATAGTCTTCACCGTTGCCAGGTGACGGCGCAGATTCGGACCTACCGCCTTAGCAATGATCTTCTGGCGCTGATGCTTCGTACCATCATCGCCCTCCCAGCGATCCGTACGAACGTGACCGTGGACAATGACGGCTTGGCCCTTCCACACCGTGTTATTCACGTTCTCGGCGAGCTTGCCCCAACATTCAACATCAAAATATGACGTCTCCGACTGCTCCCAACCATTCTCCCCCTTCCATGACTTGCTGGATGCCACAGAAAACTTGCAGACCTTTGCCCCAGAATTGGTATTTCGATTTTCCACATGATGGACCACATTGCCCACCACGGTAATAACTGCCTCAGACATCGGGCTCCTCCCCCAAAGAAAGCGTTTACCTACTGCGGCCGAATAATTCGAAGGTGTCTCATTCGTGCCGTGCCAATTACTTTTCCGGCTTCGAGAAACAAATGAAAGAGGTACATAAAAAGCCTGTGGATAAGTTTGTCGAAAAGACAACTATCCACAGGCTACGTATGAAGTTGAGGGGCGAAGTCGCGGCAATCCTCGTCGTCAAGCATGCAAAATCAGCTTAACGACGCTACCTTCCGCGCCTCTTCGAGGCATCAATCGGATTATCCATGTGCACCGGATGCTGCGCGTCAACCTCCGAGGTGTAGTAATCGCGCTCATCCTCGCCGCCAACACCGACCTGCTGGCTCATGCGAGCGAGCATTTCGTTGTAAGCGGCCAACTCCTCATCATTGTTGCGGTCCGCGACGCGGTCGTAGCGGGCTGCATCCTTTTCATCGGAACGCCGCCACTGTACAAACAGCGCAACGGTGACGATGTAGAGCGGAACCTCACCGGCAGCCCACGCGACGGCACCACCAACGTTCTGATCTTCCAGGAGATTCACTGCCCAAGGGAGATCCAGGCTGGCGTAGTAGGTCTCGGCAAGCACCTGCTGCGACTGCATCAGCGAAATACCGAACCAAGCGTGGAACGGCAACGACCCCATCAGCGTGACCAGCTTGACCGACGGCTCAATCTGCTGTGGTGCAGCATCGACACCGATAATGACCCAGTAGAAGATGTAACCGGAGATCAAGAAGTGGATGTTCATGAACACGTGGCCCGCGTGCTCATCAGCCAGGAAGTCGTAAATCGGTGTCATGTAGAGCAGGTAAAAGCCCGCGACGAACTGCACCGTTGCCACAACCGGGTGCGTGAGGAAACGCGACACCGGGTTGTTGATGAAGACCACCAGCCACTCACGAATACCAGGCAGACCATCGCGGCCGGCCGGCTTCAGCGCACGCAGCGCGAGCGTAACTGGGCCGCCCAGGACCAGCATGACCGGAATGCCCATGGAGTAAAGCATGTGGGCGATCATGTGAACCGAGAACAGAGCCGGCATGTACACGCCCAGCGCGCTGCACGAAGTAAACAGCAGCGTGGCACAGCCGGCGAGCCACCACAGGGTGTTGGACAGCGGCCAGGTACCGCCGCGCTTCTTCAGCAAGTAGAGCCAGTACAAGTAAATCCACGCGGCAATGATGGCGGCAGAGCCGAAGAAGATGTCAAAGCGCCACTGCGTGAACATGGCCTCCCAACCGAATGGGATCTCCAGGTTGTAACCTAGCTTGACCTGCATCTGCGTAATCGACGGCAGGCCCTCACCGCCGGCCTGCTCAGAGAAATTCGGTGGCGGCGGAGTACGGCCCAGAGCTACGGCAACGCCGATTGTCAGCGCCATGATGATGACCTCGACAATGGCCAGACGCCAGAATGGACGATTCGACTGAGCGCGCTCAATCTCCGGAATGGTGATCTTGCGGTGCACATAGCCGCATAGGCCCAGCAAGATAGTGAGAACGGCCTTGACCAGCACCATGATGCCGTAGTTGTTGCTGACCAGGTCAGACCAGTCAATGTTGATGGCTGCGTTAATGAAGCCGGAGGCAGACATGGCGATGAAAGCCACCAACGCCACGAAAGAATAGCGCTTCACTACCTCTGGCATCCATTCACCGCGACGACGCGCGTGGCCAACCAGCGCCATCAAACCGCCGACCCAAAACACAGTGAAGGTCAAGTGCCAGATGTAGGAGTTAGTGCCGTAGTCATGGGCACCACCGGAGGCATTGTGGCTTACAACCGCCAGCGGCATCATCGACACCAAGCTGATGGCGAAGAACACCGGCTGCCAAATCCACTTACGAGTCAGCGATGAACCAAGCGCCACAATGCCCGCAAAAATAGCTACCCACAGCCACGCCAAGCCCTCCTTGGTCTGCTCCAACGACACAGCCCAGTTACTCAGCTGAATCGTCGTCGACAGCGGCTGGCCCGACACATCGGAGAGCACCAGCGGAATCTCCATCAGCGCCATGAGGCCCCAGCCGAGCATGGCCCACATACCCGTGCGGGATGCCGTGTAGCCGTCGAGGCCCAAAGTGCCGTCGGCACGCTGCTTCGTACCGAAAGCGGCGAGCATAAACGAACCGACACCGAGGCAGGCGAGCAGCTCACCGGCCGCCTTCGCGAACGGGAACCCGAAGGTGGTGATTGTGCCGGGATCGGGAATACCCAACGTGGCGCGCGAATCCATGTTGAACGCCATCGAGAGCAAACCAGCTAGAACGCCGCCGATAAGTACAAAAACAACGTACCAACCAGCAGATTTACGGACTTTCTTATCCTTGCTAACAGGCGGAGAGGTCTCGGCCTTGGTCGTGGCAGTCATAGCCCTAAGCTTAGCGACCAAAGTCCCTAGAACAGAACCGGTTGTGATTGGCTACATTAGAGACGCTACAATGCTTTTCTTAGCTAGCCTCCATAGCTCAGTGGACAGAGCAGTCGGCTTCTACCCGATTGGTCGAGGGTTCGAATCCTTCTGGGGGCGCAAAAATAACCCGCCTGAACTGGTTTTATACCAGATGCAGGCGGGTTTTTACTTCTTAGTTCTTCTTGTTATCCGCAGGATCCGGGCGCAAGTAGCGGTCAACCATGTCGACGACCTCTTCGACAGATTCCTTGTCTAGCGTCGCGTCCTTGCCATCCGGGCGCCACACCAGCACCATCGTCTGAATCAGACGGTAAATGTTGCGCGCCAGCAGATATGGATCGTGCTCGCGAATAGTGCCGTCTTCCTGCCCGTGACGGACACCGGGGAGAATGAATTTCTCCACAATTTCCAGCTGTGTATCGCTCATCTCTCCAGTGAGCGCTTCTAAGACACGGTCGGGATCTGTCTTGACCAGGCCAGGGAAAAAGTCACTTTCGATGATGCGTTGAACGACGATTCGAATACGCAGCAACATGCGAGCGCGCGAATCGCCAGGGACATAGCGGAGCCCCTCAAGCATGTGCAGGATTTCGCGGTTGGTCACTTCCCCCAGAAGCTCACCAATGTCAGCGTATCGACGATATACGGTCGGACGCGAAACTCCTGCCTTGCGAGCAATTTCTGCAATCGAAGTCCTACGCAAGCCCACAGTCATTACGCTTTCGCGCGCAGCGGCAATGATGACATCATCGACGGATGGTTTCTGTGCCGCAGTGGTGCTTTGAGCAGCGTCGCCAACACGCCTCGTCTCATCCATGTAACTATTTCTCCCGTTGGAATCCGAACTCAGAAGTAATTTTATCAGGCAAATAGGTCGATTTAGTTCATGCCCCGTTGTCCAATTCTAAGATCTTACTTTCCAGTTAATTTCGTTTCCCCCACAATTCGCTCCACAAACCACACGGCAATCCACACGCCCGACCACAGCACAATCCACATCGCTAAGCTGGGCGTAGTCAGCGTGTGCCCCACAGCCCAGTCCGGGCACAAAATAAGGCGCACTGCAGAATCATGCCGAATCTCAGCGAAAGGTGAAATCATGGCTCAGCCCGATCCCGACCTCCAGCTCTCCCCTGAGCTCGACCGCATCGTGTGGATTGACTGTGAGATGACGGGCCTCGAACCCGAGCGCCACGTCATTGTCGAAATCGCGGCTCTCGTCACCGATGCCAACCTCAACGTCCTCGGGGAAGGCGTGGACATCGTCGTGCACGCGTCCGAGACCGAATTGGCGCAGATGGATGATTTCGTCACCAAGATGCATGCGAAGTCCGGCCTGGATCAGGAAATTCGCGACAGCAAGACTAATGTCGCCGACGCCGAACAGGCTGTTTTGGACTACATCCGTCAGTGGGTTCCCGAGCCGCGCACCGCCCCACTGGCAGGCAACTCGATTGCCTCCGACCGCAAGTTCATCCACCGCTACATGCCAGAGCTCGACCAGCACCTGCACTACCGCATGATTGATGTCTCTTCCTTCAAGGAACTTGCCCGCCGCTGGTACCCCCAGGTCCTCAAGGGCGCTCCAGAAAAGGGTCTCGCTCACCGAGCTCTTGCAGATATCAAGGAGTCGATCCGCGAGCTGGACTACTACCGCCGCGCCATGCTTCTGCCCCACCCCGGCCCCGAAGGCGACGCTATTTCTGCCGCAAGCAAGGAATCGACGGAAAAGTACGGTGAGATTCGCGGCTAGCTCGCTTTACGACGACCCAAACCCCACCCTTTCCCAAATTTATCCGGGTTGACCTGCTGTTTTTGTTTCCAGCCCACTGTGGGCTACCATATAGTTCGCTGCAGAGATGAGCTGAGAATACAGCTCCTTTAATGCGGTAATGGTGACTGTAGTTCAGTTGGTAGAGCACCAGGTTGTGATCCTGGGTGTCGCGGGTTCGAGTCCCGTCAGTCACCCCAAGTAGAACCCTCGGCCAGGTTTTTCCGGGCCGAGGGTTTTTGTGTTTCCGCCTTAGCAACTGCGTTTATGGGTTAAGTAAAGAAAAGTGTGTCTTTTCCGGG